>CANRCY010000060.1 GCA_947629225.1 uncultured Clostridia bacterium
CAGAGCTGTGCGTACCAATCGGAGATGTATTTGAGATTGTCCGAATAGGGGAGCATGACGCCGATATTCTTGCCGTCTTTCATCGCAATGTATTGCAAAGTGGCGCAGAGGAGCGCGGGGTTCTTTTTGAGATCGGCGCTGCGGCAAAGTTTGTCCATATACGCCGCGCCTTTGAGGAGCAGTTTGATATCGATCCCGAGCACTGCCGCGGGCAGGAGCCCCACGGGGGAGAGCTCGGAAAATCTTCCGCCCACGCCGTCGCCGAGAACGAAGCTCTTTACGCCGCCGAGCTCTTTGGAGATCTTGACGAGGTTGCCGCGGGAGGCGTCCGTTGTGAAGATGAGGTGATCCTTTACATTCTCGCCCGCCTTTTCGAGAAGTTCGGCAATGATGAGATATTGGGTCATCGTCTCGCTCGTCGCTCCGCTCTTGGAAATGACGTTGAAGCAGGTCTTTTTCACGTCGATCACGTCCAAAAGTTCCTTCATTCGGACGGGGTCCACGTTGTCTTCCACATAGAACTTGGGACCTTTGCGCTTGGACTTGGGCAGGTCGTTATAATGCAGGTGGCAGAGAGCGCCGAACGCCATGATGGGACCGAGCGCACTCCCGCCGATGCCGAGCACGACGAAATATTCGAACTTTCTGCGCACCTCTTTCGCGGTCGCAAGAATGTCGGCAACAATTTCGTTTTGGTTATAGGGGAGTTCCGTCCAACCCATAAAGAGTTCGTCTTTGCCGCGGTTTTCAGCCACATAGGCATGCGCCGCTTTGGCAATTTTTTTATGGGCGTCAAGAGTCTTTTGCGAATAGCCCTTGCCGCCTAAATATTTGTCCGTCATGTTGGTGTAGTCCACCGTGACGCGAAGTTGTTTTTTGAGTTCGTCAGTCAGTCTCATAATTTACCTCCGGAAGTTATCTTAAAATATTTTAGAATACTTTTTTGAGAAAGTCAAGGGGATAGGGGCAATTTTCGGGAAAAAGAAAGCCCGCCGCGGTTTTTGAGAAAAACCGCGGCGGCGAGGTAGAGATTTCTCGACTACGCTCGAAATGACGTAAGTGCAGTGGAGATGTTTCGACTTCGGCTAACGCCTCCGCTCAACATGACGTGATTGGGGAAACCCCCACCTGTCTCACTTCGTGAGCCACCCGCCCCCTTGGGAAGGGGGCAGGTAAAGCAATGCGGGACGGAATGACGCTCGCGTTTCAAAATTTCGAATTGTCATTTCGACCAAGCCGCGTTAGCGGCGCGTGGAGAAATCTCAACTATATTTAATAAAGTAGAGATTTCTCGACTACGCTCAACATGACGTGATTGGGGAAACCCCCACCTGTCACGGCTACGCCGTGCCACCCGCCCCCTTGGGAAGGGGGCAGGTAAAACCTTGAGGCGCGGAATGACGCGCGCGCGTTCCAAAATTTCAAATTGTCATTTCGACCAAGCCGCGTTAGCGGCGCGTGGAGAAATCTCAACTATATTTAATAAAGTAGAGATTTCTCGACTACGCTCGAAATGACAGTTTAGGAACCCCTCAGTCTCGCTTTGCTCGACAGCTCCCCTATAGGGGCGCCAAGGCTCTGCGGGGGAGGCGGCAGGGACCGCCGCTGCACCACCACGGAGAGGGGCTTTTGGACGCTTATCCCTCCCGTTTCCAATAATACTCGCTGTAAGTATCTCTCAGATAATTTGCGGCTTGCGTGGGTTTTTGAAGCCTTGTAACCTTGTGGACATCTGACATATCTTTATTTTGCGACACTTTCCACCCGTTCGGATTCTTGAAATGCACTTCTTTCAACCCTTCGCAAGCCGCGAACGCACGCTCTCCGATCGAGGTCACGCTGTCGGGAATCGTGACCGAAGTCAAAGAACAGTGAAAAAACGCACCAGAGCCGATTGAGATTACGCCGCTACCAATGGTGACCGAAGTCAATCCGCTACATTCCGCGAACACCGCCGCCTCTCCGATCGAAATCACGCTGTCGGGAATATCAATGGAAGTCAACCCGCTACAATAATAGAACGCATAACCTTCAATTGAGATCACGCTGTCGGGAATCGTGACTGAAGTCAACCAGTGATGACCATTGAATGCTTCACCCCCAATCGATGTCACGGGCTTGCCTTCATAGTTGTTTGTAATGATGAGGTCGGTATCTGTGCAGTCGCCGATACCCGAGACCTCGTATTCTTTATCCTCGTTGATGAGGGTATATTTAAGCCCGAGGCTTGCCTTTGTTCCGCACCATCTGCAAGTCATGTCTTCAAAGTCGTGCCCCGCACGATATAATTTAGTCTGCTTTTCTCCACAGGCACATTCTCGCTCTTTTGTACCGTCTGTCTTGCAGGTCGCTTCCTTTAATACTTTCCATTCGCCGAAGGCGTGAATGTGTTTTTCTCCGCATGATGTAAGACCGAACGCCATGCAGAAGGTTGCTACGATCGCCAAAAGGACGAGCCAAAATTTGTGTTTCATAAGTTTCTATCTCCTTTTTATTTTTTTACATAAAAAAAGTGTGTTCCCGAAAGGAAACACACTGCGTTGGTATCTCCGATCAGGTTACCACACACAAATCGAATAATCCGGCGCAATCTCCGAATATAAAGAGATACACAATGCCAGGATTGTGCTTCGGAGAAAGAATTATTCGGTTGTGTGTGGTGAATTCAGTATAGCATAACCAAAGAACTTTTACAAGTGTTTGAAAAATTTTTTTGAAAAAAAGAAAGCCCGCCGCGGTTTTTAAGAAAAACCGCGGCGGGCTTTCTTCGTACTTGGACGTAGCAAGATTCCCTCGGAGAGTTGCAATTCGGACTTCGTTAAAGCGATTCGGCTCGGAATGACGCTAACGCCTTCGCTCAACATGACGTGATTGGGGGAAACCCCCACCTGTCTCACTTCGTGAGCCACCCGCCCCCTTGGGAAGGGGGCGGGTCTGCCCACCCCTTAGTCCCCCTCCGATGGAGGGGGTAGATCAGTCGGTTGCTTTGTCCGAGGGTTTTATCAAGAGCAGGGAGGGGATGAGGAGGGCGCCCAGAGAGTTGCCGATGAGGATCATGCAAATGTAGCCGAAACTCTGCCATGAGGCGACTCCGTACGCCGCGAAATAGAACATGTCGGCAATGGAGTGCTCGTAGCCGCTCAGAATGAATACGGGAATGCCGATGAGCACGCCGAGAGTCGATTTGTTGTTATTCTTGTAGATGTCCACGGCGAGATAGACGAGGATCCCGCACAAAAAGGCGCGCAAGAGCCCGAACAAATACCCTTGCCCGAGCTTTGCCGTGCACAGAACGGTCGCCGTCTCCTTCATGTTCGGGAACACCCAGCCGCACAGATACCCGAACGCCGCCGTGCCGAGAACGTTTCCCGCAAGCCCCAAAAGGAGCACGGAAATATCCTCTTTTTTGTGCGCAGAGAGCACATAGCCGATCTTGCCCGTGTAGAGGGAGTAGCCCTTCATGCAGATACAGAGAAGGGCGATGGGGAACATGAACGCGCCCACATAGTAGGAAAAGGCAAGACTGCCGTCCGCGTTCTTTGCGTAACAGGCGAGAAACACTGCCCCGCCGATCGAAATGAGCATGCCCGCGAGAAATCCGTTCGCGAGCCGTTGCAACAGAGTGAGCGCTTTGTTCTTCATTGGTATCCTCCGCGAAAAATTGTAGCACAGGCGGGGAGAAGTTGTCAAATAAATGGACGCGGAAGGGCGGCTTCTTGCCGCCGCGGGAGCGGGAAATGCGCAATCCCGCTTGCAAGCCGAAAAAACGTGTGCTATAATAAAAGGAGAAAGCGCGACCCGTGCTTCGTGCGAAGGGCGTTTTCCGTCCGCCTTAAATTATATTATAAAGTTATATTATATAAGGAAAGAAGTTTTCGCAAAGAAAAGGGACAACGATACAGGAGGAATTTTATGAAATATTACATCGGGATCGACCTCGGCGGCATGAGCGCGAAAGCGGGGCTCATGGACGAGGAGGGGAATGTGCTCCGCACGGCGCGGTGCGAAACGAATGCGGAAAATCCCACGGAAGTCACGGCGGGCGATCTCGCCGACCTTGCGGGACGGCTCATCGAAGAGCAGGGCGTTGCGCGCGGGGACGTCGCCGCCATCGGCGTCGGCTCTCCCGGGGTCATCAACAGCGAGAGCGGGACGGTCGTCGTCTGGTCGAATTTCCACTGGAAGGACGTTCCCCTCGGCGAAATGATCGCAAAGCGGGCGGGATTGCCCGTGTACGTCACCAACGACGCAAACGCGGCGGCGCTCGGCGAGGCGAAGTACGGCAGCGGCAAGGGCTATGCCGACAGCGTCATGATCACCCTCGGCACGGGGGTGGGCGGCGGAATCGTCCTCGGCGGCAAACTCTTCGACGGGTACCGCTCGGCGGGCGGAGAGCTCGGGCATACCGTCATCCGCAGAGGGGGGAAACTCTGCACCTGCGGCAGAAAGGGGTGCTTCGAATGCTATGCCTCGGCGACGGCGCTCAAACGGGAGACCCGCATCGCCATGGAAAAGCACCCTGCCTCTCTCCTTTGGAAGTTTGCCCCCACGCCCGAAGAGGTGAGCGGCAAGACCGCCTTCGACGCGGCGCGCGCGGGAGACCGCTATGCAAAGCGCGTCGTCAAAGAATATATCGAAAGCCTCGGCGACGGGATCGCAAACATCGTCAACTTGCTCCGCCCGCAGGCGATCGTGATCGGCGGGGGAGTTTCCAACGAGGGAGAATATCTCATTTCCCGCGTCCGAAAATATGTGGAAAAGCACATCTATGCCTCGGTGGAATATGCGCCGCTTGCGATCGTGTGCGCTTCCCTCGGCGGTGACGCAGGGCTGTACGGCGCATGCGCGTATGCAATGCAAAGAGTTCGATAATTTCGCGTTTCGCGGAAAATCTTTTGCTTTGCAAAATCTTTTCCGCGAGGAAACTTGCGTTGGCGTTTTAACCTGCTTGTCCTCTTGTTCGCCTTGACGGACAAGAAGGCAAAAGGTTTTGTCAAATTGGGTCGCCCACGGCGGAAGTGAATTCCGCCTAAGGCAAAGGGATTATATTTCGCACGATTCTTTTCCTCGATGTCATACCGACCGAGGCGCTTGCGCCGAGTGGAGTGTATCCCCTGTGGTTTTGCTCGCGGAAGGGGATTATATGTTTCGCGGAAAATCTTTTGCTTTGCAAAAGATTTTCCGCGAGGAATTTAATCTGTCATGTCGACCGAAGTGGAGACATCTCAACTACATTGCCCACCCCCGACAAGTTGGGGGTGGGCGAGTGCGGTAGAGATTTCTCGACAAGCTCGAAATGACATTTTGGAATGACGCGGGTCGAAATGACATTTTGGAACAGTGCGGGGAACGACGCGTTCGCGCGAGGCGAAATGACAATTCGGAAAACAAAAAACAGGGATTGAATTTTTTGCGCGGGGCGTCGAAAACTTGACATTTCGCATGCAAGCGCCTAAAATAAGAAAAAAACGACGAAGGTGTTTTATGTATTACAGGACCCACACCTGCGGAGAACTCCGCAAAGAGGACGAGGGAAAAAAGGTAAAACTCTCGGGCTGGCTCGACAGCAAGCGCGACAAAGGGGGACTGCTCTTTGCCGTGCTCCGCGATTTTTACGGCGTGACCCAGATCGTCGCGCAAAGCGAGCCCTGCCTTTCGCAACTCCGCGATATCCCGACCGAATCGACGGTCTCCGTCGAGGGCGTCGTTGTGCTCCGCTCCGCCCCCAACGACAAACTTCCCACGGGGCTCATCGAGATCGTCCCCGAAAAAGTGGAAGTGCTCGGGCGGCGCATTGTGCCCGCCCTGCCCTTCGAGGTCTCCCACTCCACCGAGGCGGGCGAGGACGCGCGTCTGCGCTACCGCTTCCTCGACCTCAGAAATCCCGCCGTCAAAGAGAAGATCGTTCTCCGCTCGCGTATCATCGCCGACCTCAGAAAACTCATGACGGAGCGGGGATTTTACGAGATTTCCACGCCCATTCTCACGAGTTCTTCCCCCGAGGGCGCGCGCGATTACATCGTGCCTTCCCGCCTGTACCCGGGCGAATTCTATGCCCTGCCGCAGGCTCCCCAACAATATAAACAGCTCCTGATGTGCTCGGGGTTCGACAAGTATTTCCAGATCGCGCCCTGCTTCCGCGACGAGGACGCGCGCGCCGACCGTTCCCCGGGCGAATTCTACCAGCTCGATATCGAGATGGCGTACGCGACGCAGGAGGACGTGTTCGAAGTGCTTGAAGGAGTACTTCCGCCCGTCTTTGCCAAATATTCGGGCTGGGACGCGGACAAGCCCCCGTTCCGCCGCATTCCCTATCTTACGGCGCCGACAAGCCCGACCTGCGCAACCCGCTCCTCATCAAGGACGTGACGGAGCTTTGCGTGAACTGCGGGTTCGACCCCATTATGTTAAAACACGTCAAGGCGATCGCCGTTTCGGGCGTGAACGTGCCGCGGAAGTGGATCGACAAGACCTGCGAGGAATTCAAGGTCAAGACCGAAGGCGGCGCGATGTATTGGTTCAAACTCGATGAAAGCGGCGTTCCCGCGGGCGGGATTGCCAAATTCGTTTCGGAGAACGTTGCCGCGTGGAAGACCGCGCTGGGCGTGGAGAAGGACGCGTTCATCGCCCTCGTCGCGGAGAGCAAATTGCAGGACGTGCAAAAGCGCGCGGGCATTTTGAGGACGATGCTCGGGGTCGGGCTCGACCTTCTCGAAAAGAACGTGTACCGCTTCTGCTGGATCGTCGACTTCCCCATGTACGAGATCGGAGAGGAGAGCGGACAGCTCGAATTCTGCCACAATCCCTTCTCCATGCCGCAGGGAGGCATGCAGGCGTTCGAAAAGGACCCGCTCGAAATCCTCGCCTACCAATATGACATCGTCTGCAACGGCGTGGAGCTCTCCTCGGGCGCGGTCAGAAACCACGACCCCGAGATCATGCTCAAAGCCTTCTCTTTGGTCGGGCTCGACAGGGAGGCGGTCGTTGCCAAATTCCCCGCCCTCTATCACGCGTTCGAGTACGGCGCGCCCCCGCATGCGGGCGTTGCCCCCGGCGTGGACAGAATGGTCATGCTCATCTGCGATACGGTGAACATCCGCGAGGTCATCGCCTTCCCCATGAACGCCAAGGCGCGCGACCTCATGATGAACGCGCCCTCGCCCGTGGAGCAAAAACAGCTCGACGAGGCGAACATCGCGGTCGTCAAGCGCAAAAAAGAAGACTGAGCCGCCGCGAGGCGGGATTCGGAGAGCGCCCTTTTGAAGGGCGCTTTTTGCACGCTTGTGGTAAACGCGTCCTTCCGCCGCGTCGACGCGCGTCATTCCGAGCCGAATTGCTTTAACGAAGTTCGAATGGCGGCTCTCCGAGGGAATCTTGCTACGTCTAAGTTCGTTTTGACCGAACCCGAACGCAACAAGATGCCTTCGCAGATTGGCTTATGCGGACTGCGTACGCAAATTACGGCTCAGCATGACGCAGGGGCGGGGTGACACGGGGGCGAAATGACATTTTGGAATGGCGCGGGCGGAGCGAGGTGACGCGGGGGCGGGGGGACGTGATTGGGGAATGCCCCCACCTGTCTCACTTCGTGAGCCACCCGCCCCCACTTGTGGGGGCAGGTCCCACCCCCTGAATCCCCCTCCGATGGAGGGGGCAGGGGAAGGGGGGAGGAGCGGTTTTCGGCATTTTCCGACATTTATGAACAAAATTCTTCGAATTATGTAAATAATTCTTCGAATTATGTACAAAAATGCCTTTACATTTCTTTTTTCTTGTTATATAATAAGTTAAAGTGATTGAAAAAAGAGGTGTAAAGAGTATTATGAAACAGTTATCCGTCCTGATCCTCGAAAGTAACGCGAAATTTGCCGAAGAACTCAAAGAGACTTTTTCGGCAAGAGAAGGGTTTCAGGTCTGCGGCGTGACCGACGACGGCGCGGAGGGGACAGAACTCATCAAGAGCCGCAATCCTTCTATCGTCGTGCTCAGCTTGCTGTTGCGCAATTCGGATGGCTTCCACGTCATGGAAGAGACGCGCAAAGAGGGCAGAAAAACAGAGTTCATCGTGATGGGCAATTTTGCGGACGATAAGATCATCGACCGCGCCATCGCCCTCGGCGCAAGGTACTACCTGATG
>CANRCY010000061.1 GCA_947629225.1 uncultured Clostridia bacterium
TCTGATACAGGTCGCCTTCGAGGGGGACGATTCGCTGATCGACTACACGCAGGGGGTCACCATGCGCAACCGCAGTTCCACCCTGCTCAAGATCGTGCGCCAGACCCAATTTATGGGGGACATTCTCAATACCTACCTCACCGACGGCAAGGGCAATGACTATGTCCACCGTCTGAGTTTCGACCGCCGCACGGGCGTGTTTATGGCGAGCGTCCGCTACGAAAACCATACGGGTTCGCCGCAGACGCTCGAGCATCTCTCTTCGCTGTCCGTAAGCGGGATCGCGAATGCGGAGGGGAATACGGCGGGGCTTGTTTTGCGCCGCATGACGAGCGCATGGTCGCGCGAATGCCGCCCGAAACGGGACAGTTTTGCGGCGCTCGGGCTGGATATGAGTTGGGCGCGCTACGGCGTTAAGGTCGAAAGATGGGGCGAAGTGGGCTCTATGCCCAACCGCGGGTACTATCCCTTCGCGGCGATCGAGCGTCCCGACTTCTGTTGGGGATTCGAATTCGAAGCGCCCTATTCGTGGCAGATCGAGGTCTATCAGGAGAAAGAGACCTGCGCGGTCTCGGGAGGACTTGCCGATTACGAGTTCGGGCATTGGCGGAAGACCATCCCGTCGGGCGGGGCTTTCGTTACCCATAACGGGCGGTTTACCGTAAAACGGAGCTTTTTGGACGTGTGCAACGCCTTTTTGCGGGAAAAAGATTCCCGCGTACACCCGCCTGTCAGCGAATCGGAGCTGCCCGTCATTTTCAACGAATATTGTACGACTTGGGGCGCGCCTTCCGAACACAAGATCGGGCGCATCCTCAAAGCCATCAAAGATCTGCCCGTCTCTTATTTTGTGATCGACTGCGGTTGGTACAAGCCCGACGACAAAGGCTGGTGCAACGCCATCGGAGATTGGAACGTCAGCAAAAAACTCTTCCCCGACGGGATACGGAAGGTCGCCGAAAAGATCAAACTTGCGGGCATGCGCCCCGGGATTTGGTTTGAGTTCGAAAACGCGGGCAGGGACAGCCTTCTCTTCGGCTGTGAGGACATGCTCCTCCGCTATCGAGGCAAAACGATCACCGCGAAGAACCGCAGGTTCCTCGATCTGCGCCTTCCCGAAGTGCAGAGATATATCCGCGTAAAAATGCTCGATTTTTTGAGAGAGAACGACTTCGGTTATCTCAAAATCGACTATAACGACGCATACGGGATCGGTTGCGACGGCGCTGATTCCTGCGGAGAAGGGGGAAGGCAGGTCGCCGAAGAGAGTTGGATGTGGCTCGAAAAACTCAGGAGCGAACTTCCCGACCTCGTGATCGAAAATTGCTCCTCGGGCGGGAGCAGGATCGAGCCGCTCCGCATGAGCAGGGTCGCGATGTGTTCCTTCTCCGACGCGCACGAGTGTAACGAAATCCCGATCGTTGCCGCGAATGTTTCGCTTGTCGTCCCCGCGCGCCAGCTCCAGATTTGGGCGGTTTTGCGGGACGGTGAGACGGACACGCGGACGATCTATTCTCTCTGCGCCGCCATGATCGGGAGGATTTGCCTCTCGGGCGACGTGGTAAAGGCGACCCCCGAGAAGATCGCGCTCATCGGGCGGGGGCTCGCATTCTACGAAAAGTGCAAGCCTCTGATCCGTTACGGGGCAATCCGCATGATCGACTGCACCGTCGAATCTTACCGCGACCCGAATGGAAGACAGGTCTATGTGAAGGACTTCGAGAACAAGCGGCTCGTGATCGTGCATTTCCTTGCATGCGAAGAGGCGGTACGGATTCCGCTCGGCGGATATGCGATCGCAGATACGTTCACCGACCTTTCCTATTCCATCCGAGGCGAAGTTCTTCGCATTGCGGGAAGACCTTACAGCGCGGGCGCGTTCCTTTTGGAGAGACACGATGAAGTATGAGGAGATCGCTTTCAAGCTCGGCGTTAAGGGGCAAGAACACCTTTTGCGGTTCTGGGACGAACTCGGAAAAGAGGAGCAGGCGCGGATGATAGGTGCGCTCTCGCGCATCGATTGGGACGTTTTGGAGCTTCCCGCGTCGCATAAGCAGGCGGAAAGGGGAAAGATCGAGCCCATCGAGGCGCTCTCGCGCGAGGAGATCGCACGCGACCGCAGTCTGTATCTCCGCGTGGGAGAGGAAGCCCTCCGCCGCGGCAAGGCGGTCGCCGTTCTGCTTGCGGGAGGACAGGGGACGCGGCTCGGCACGTCTGCGCCCAAGGGGACGTTCGACATCGGGCTCACCCGTCCGCTCTACATCTTCGAATGTCTGATCGGCAACCTGCTTTCGCTCAAAGAGCAAACGGGTGCGTATGTTCCGCTCCTGATCATGACGAGCGAAAAGAACGATCGAGAGACCCGCGCCTTTCTGCGGGAACACGGATATTTCGGCTATCCCGCGGATTTTATCCGCTTTTTCGTACAGGAAATGGCGCCTGCGGTCGATTTTTCGGGGAAACTTCTCCTCGAAGAAAAGGGGATGCCCGCGCTCTCTCCCAACGGAAACGGCGGGTGGTACTCCTCTTTGGAGCACGCGGGGCTCTTGCGGGAGTTCCCCGAAGCGGAATGGTTCAATGTGTTTTCCGTGGACAATGTTTTGCAGAAGATCTGCGACCCCGTCTTTCTCGGCGCGACCATTCTGAGCGGAAAACTGTGCGGGGCGAAAGTCGTCTCCAAGACGTCTCCCGAGGAAAAAGTGGGGGTCTTGTGCCTCGAAGACGGGCTTCCCTCGGTCGTGGAATATTACGAGCTCCCCGAAGAAATGCGCTATGCCGTCGGAAAGGACGGGAAACTTCTCTATCGGCACGGCGTGATTCTGAATTATCTCTTCCACGCGGGGAAACTGCGCGAGATCGCAAAGGAGCGCATTCCCGTGCACATGGTAAAAAAGAAGGTGCCGTACCTGAACAATGCGGGCGAACTTGTCCGCCCCGAGACGGAAAACGCCTATAAATTCGAAACTTTGATCCTCGACATGATCAAGCTGATGGGCAGTTGTTTGCCCTATGAAGTCGTGCGCGAGCACGAATTCGCGCCTGTGAAGAACGCGACGGGCGCAGATAGCGTGGAGAGCGCGAGAGAATTGCTCAAACAAAACGGGGTGACTTTATGACGGAAGAAAAAAACGAAGAGCTTGCAAAATTTATCGATCTGCTTGCGGAGCTCGGGAAGGAGCTCGGCGAACTGTTCAGGACGGGCGAGATAGACGTCTTTCCCGAGATGAACAAGACGATCAAGGAAATGTACCGCATTCAGCACGGGAACGAGGACGACGCATTCCGCACGGTCGATCCCGACTGCGAGGTGATATACCGCAACTTCGACATGATCGTTGCGATCCTGCGGACGACGGAGAACGGCGTGATCGACAAGGGCGCGCAAACTTCCGTCAATAAATTTTTGCGGAACATCAACGAGGCGCTCGTCAACATCGTTACGCTGTTCGGGCTTGTATAAGGAGATATCATGAAAAAGACAACGATTTTCGCAGACAAAAATCTCACGATCGGCAAAGTCCGTCCCACCCTTTACGGCTCTTTCATCGAGCACATCGGGAGGGCGGTCTACGAAGGCATTTACGAGCCCGACCACCCGACCGCGGACGGAGACGGATTCCGCGGCGACGTTATCGGTCTCATCAAGGAATTGAACGTGCCCATCGTGCGCTACCCGGGCGGGAACTTCGTCTCGGGCTATGATTGGCGGGACGGGATCGGACCCAAGGACAAACGTCCCGTTCGCCTCGACCTCGCATGGCATTCGACCGAGACGAACGAATTCGGTACGGACGAATTCATGAAGTGGTGCAAAAAGGCGGGAATTACGCCGATGATGGCGGTGAACATGGGCACGGGGAGCGTGAAAGACGCCGCCGAGCTCGTGGAATACTGCAACCACGCGGGCGGAACGTCGATCTCCGATCTCCGCCGCGCAAACGGCGCGGAAGAGCCCTATAACGTCAAGTATTGGTGTATCGGGAACGAGATGGACGGTCCTTGGCAGACGGGGCATCTCACCGCGGACGAGTACGGCAAAAAGGCGCTCGAAGCCGCAAAAGTCATGCGCTGGACGAACGGGGAAACGGAGAAGGACGCGCCGAACGGCAGGTTAAAGCTCATCGTAACGGGTTCTTCGACCCACGCGATGATGACCTTCCCCGAATGGGACCGTGTCGTGCTCGAACATACTTATCCGCGTATCGACTATCTCTCCATGCACCGTTATTACGAGTACAGCGAGGAGACGGACAATCCGCTGGAAGACTTCCTCGGCGCGGCGGACGACATGAACGAGTACATCAACACTCTGCGGGCGACGATCGAATATGTCCGCGCCAAAGTGCGTTCCAAAAAACAGGTGCACATCTCCTTCGACGAATGGAACATCTGGAGACAGTCGGCAGAGCGCACCGAGCCGCTCTGGAAGAGGGCGCCTCATCTTATGGAAGACGTCTATACCTTCCGCGACATGCTCGTCTTTGCGGGGCTCATGAACACGCTCATCAACAACTGCGACATTGTGCACGTCGCATGCCTCGCCCAGCTCGTCAACGTCATCGCGCCCATCATGACGGAGAAGGGGGGCGGGACCTTCCGCCAAACGACCTTCTATCCCTTCAAATATCTCTCGAATACCGCCCGCGGCGTGACGGTGCGCACTTTTACGGACAGCGACCGCTTTCAAACCATGTACGGCGGGGCGCGCTCCATCAACGAAGCGGTCAATTTCGACCCCGAAACGGGCAGTCTCGTCGTCTCCCTCTGCAATTATTCACAGGAGAAGCGGGAGGTCGCGCTCGAACTGCGCTCCTTCGGCGAGCTGAAAGCGGAGGAATACCTCGAAATGACGTCGGGCGACCTCGACGCCGTCAACGGATTCGGCGCGGAACAGGTGAAGCCCATCGAAAGAGAGCTCCCCGCCGTGAAAGACGGGTCGCATGTCTCCCTTGTCCTTCCTCCCATGAGCTGGAGCTATCTCAGATTCCGCGCGTAAACAAACGCGAGAGCTTTGAATATTTTACACTATGGCAAAGAGTAAGAAAAAAAGCAGTTCCGCACTTGTTGCGGTCATCATCGTCGTACTTGTGCTCGCGATCGCCGCGGGGGCATATTGGTATTTCTTTCACTACCGCAAACAGAGCGGGCAGGAACCGGGAGGGAACATTCCGCCGACCGTGCAAAAGACGGGACAGCTCTCGATCCACTTTCTCGAATTGGGCAATAAATATACGGGAGACTGCATATTTATACAATATGGCGACGTGGAAGTGCTCATTGACGGCGGTTCCCGCGAAAGCTCCGCCGATACGATCGAGCGCTATGTCGACCGCTATTGCACCGACGGTGTGCTCGAATACGTCATCGTGACGCACGCCGATCAGGACCACATCGCGGCGTTCGCGGGGAATAAGACGTATAAGAGTCTGTTCGAGCGGTACGAGTGCAAAACGATCATCGACTTTCCCCGCACCGATAAGCAGACGAAGACATACGAGAACTACGTCGCCGCCCGCGACGCGGAAGTTGCGGCGGGCGCAGTGCACTATAACGCCCTGCAATGCTATAACAATGAGGGCGGCGCACAGCGCACCTACTCCCTCGGCGAAGGGGTAAGCATGAACTTCCTCTACAATTACTATTACGACCACAAGGCTACGGACGAGAATAATTATTCGGTCTGCATGTATATCAAGCAGGGGGAATACAATTATCTCTTCACAGGCGACCTCGAGGAGAAAGGGGAGGAATACCTCGTGCAGAAAAACGAGCTGCCGCAGTGCAAGCTCTTCAAGGCGGGGCACCACGGCAGTAAGACCTCTTCGACCGATGCGCTCCTGAAAGTCATCAAGCCCGAGTATGTGTGCGTCTGTTGCTGCGCGGGGTCGCCCGAATATACCGTGACGCCCGAAAATACCTTTCCCACGAGCGACGCTCTTGCGCGGATTTCGAAGTACACCGAGAATATCTACGTTACTTCTCTTGCCGTAAACGTCGACGGAAAAACGTGGGACGTCGCCCCGTTCAACGGGAATATCGTCGTGCAGTCGGACGGCGAGGCGTTTTCGGTCACGGGGAGCAATCACAGCGAAAAGCTCAAGGATACGGAGTGGTATCTCCAAAACCGCGCATGATCCGCAGTAAAAAAATGAACGGATTTCGTCCGAGCGGTTGCATTTTTTTCGCAGGTATGTTATAATAGCCGTGAAGTACAGTTTTCATGGAATGATGAGGTATCGAAAATGAAGATCATGAAAATCGGAAAATCACTTTTGTGCGTGATGGCGATCGCTTGCGGCGCCGTATGCCTTTCATTGAACGGCTTGGTCGTCGCCCATGCGGAACCTTCTGCGGATATCTGCTCCGTCGACGGCGTTTCGTACCGCTATTTCAACGAGGCGCTCAGAAACTGGAAGCAGGGGACTACCATGACGCTTTTGAGCGACCTTTCTCTCTCCGGTCTGGAAGGTTCGCGCGGTCCGCTCAACCTCGAGTCGATCTCCGTTGCGGAAGATAAGACCCTCGATTTGAACGGCAAAACGATCAGAGGAACGGGAACTTCCTCGGTTTTGCTCGTCTCGGGTGCGGAACTTACCATCAACGATTCTTCCGCGGCAAAGAGCGGCAAGATCACGGGCGGCGATTCGAGCTTCGGCGGAGGAATTTATGCGTCGAACGCCACGGTCAAGTTCAACGGCGGCACGGTCATGGGGAACAACGCCCGCAACGGCGGTGGCATCCACGGATGGGACAGCCGCATCGTGCTCAACGGCGGGGCGGTAAAAGAGAATACGGCGGAGTTCGGCGGAGGGATTTACCTCATCGGCGGCTCCCTCGAATTTGCGGGGCAAAGCGTTGTCGAAGGCAACACTGCCGAATCGAACGGCGGGGGGATTTACGCCTATGCCTCCTCTTCGGCAAGCGCGTTGATCGATCTGAAACAGGGGAGCGTCAGCGGCAATTCGGCGTCCTTCGGGGGCGGCATTGCGGTTTGGGAAGGCGCGCGGCTCGATCTGAGCGGCACAGCTTCTGTCTCCGAAAATAAGGCGACGGGCGGCGCGGGCGTGTATGTGTTCGGCGACACCGAGGACGAAGCGGAGATCAAGACGGCGCTCTTTACGATGACGGGCGGCGAGATCGTCTCCAACATCGGAACGAGCGGGTTCGGCGGTGGCGTTAAGGTAAGCAACGGCGGAATTTTCCGCATTTCGGGCGGGCTCATCAGCGAAAACACGACCGAAGTTCACGGCGGGGGCGTCTCCGTCGAATTCGGCGGCAAGGCGGAATTCGGCGCAGGTGCGCAGATCGTAAACAATCTGAGGGGCGACTCGAAAGATAACGTCTTCTTCACCGACGGCTCCGATTTGACCGTGAACGACGATTTCGCGGGCACGGTCGGGTTCAACCGTCCCACTTACGGCACTCTCTCCAAAGATTATATGGGCGAGATGGACGGGCTCACTGCCGACGATCCCGACTTCGAGGTGTACTTCGAAAACGGAAATATTTATATCGGGAGCAATGTGGCGACGAGCCTTGTCATCGAGACCAGACCCACCAAAATGACCTACGATTTTGGCGAAAAGCCCGATTTGACGGGCATGGTCGTCAAAGTCGTCTATAAAGACGGGCGCGTCGCGGAAGTCACGGGATATTCCTTTGACAGCTCGCCCTTCACTGCCGACAATACCACGCGCGAGATCTCCTATCAAGTAGGGGGCATTACGTTGAAGACGACGCTCAAATTCTCGCTGAACGGCGTCACGGCGGAAGAGGAGGACAGCGGTTCGCCGTTCGGCTTTATCGCCATCGTGACCCTTTCCTGCCTGTTCGTGGTGGCATTCATCGTCGTTGCCTTCGTCACCCACGGCTTCGGCGGAAAGAAAAAGAAGAAAGAAGAATAAGTTTGCGCTTTGAAAGGGGCTTCGCAAATGAGGAAGCCCCTTTTCTCATACAGATGGAAATAAAAAAATAAAAAACCTATGTAAAATCGCTTGCATTTTTTCCTCTTTTTTCTTATAATGAATAAGCTATGTGCGGCGCGCGTCCGCACGGCGTTCCTATGCTACTGTGGCTCAGTCGGTAGAGCAGTTGATTCGTAATCAACAGGTCGTCGG
>CANRCY010000062.1 GCA_947629225.1 uncultured Clostridia bacterium
ACGTCAAAGAAAATCTCATGAAGGAGCTTTCCAAAATGGACCGCGTGGTGCAGCGCGAATATCCCGAGGCGGCGTTTTATAAGTTTTTGGTGCTCGACGCGACCACGGGGCAGAACGCCGTCAACCAGGCGCGCGTGTTCGACGAGGCGGTGGAGCTCGACGGCATCGTGCTCACCAAGCTCGACGGCACGGCAAAGGGCGGCTTTGTGTTCTCCCTCTGCGGCGAGCTGAAAATCCCCGTCGTGTTCGCGGGCGTGGGGGAGAAGATCGACGATCTCGAACTCTTCGACGCCGAGCAATTCGTCGAAGGATTCTTCTGATACGGAAAAAATTTGCGCCTGTCAAGGAAAAATACTTGACAGGCGTTCTTTTTTTTGTTAAAATGGGCGCAGGTGTCAAGGAAAAATCCTTGACAGGCGGAGGAAATCATATGCCGTTCGCAACCGTGACGGGGGCTGCGGAGCCGTCCAAGGGGAAGGACCTCAAATATCTGCAACTCTTCGATCAGTACGGCGCGCTCCTCACCGAAAACCAGAGGGAGCTCTGCGAGATGTACTACATGTTCGACCTCTCCCTTTCCGAGATCGCGGAGCAAAAACAGGTCAGCCGCCAGAGCGTTTCCGAGACTTTGAAAACGAGCCGCGAGCTCCTCGATCTTTACGAGGAAAAGCTCCGCCACAACGAGCAAAGCAGGGAATATTCCCTCAAAGTTTCCCTGATGATGACGGAAGTCGTCAGCGCGCTCGAAAAATTTAAGCAACTTCATCCCGAATATACGCGGGATATGGACGAGATCATCGATATGGTCGTGGTCGGGGAAAAGATCGACCTCGGCGGGGAGGATTGAATGGCGCTGTTTGCATCTCTTTCGGAGCGTCTCAACCACATATTCTCCAAGCTCACGAAGCGCGGAAAACTTACCGAGCTCGAAATCCGCCAAGCCATGCGCGAGGTGCGCGTGGCGCTCCTGGAAGCGGACGTCAACCTCCGCGTCGCGAAGGACTTTATCGCGTCCGTCTCCGAAAAGGCGGTAGGGCAGCAGGTGCTCGAATCGCTCAACCCCGCGCAACAAGTCATCAAGATCGTCAACGAGGAGCTCATCGCGCTGATGGGCTCGGGAAACTCCAAACTCGAAGTCTCCCCCAAGCCGCCGACCGTCATCATGATGTGCGGTCTCCAAGGCGCAGGCAAGACGACGATGTGCGCAAAACTCGCAACGGTCCTCAAAAAACAGGGCAAGAAGCCCCTTCTCGTCGCTTGCGACATCTACCGTCCCGCGGCGATCGACCAGCTCAAAGTCGTGGGCGGCAAGGCGGGCGCGGAGGTGTTCGAAAAGGGCACGCAAGCCCCTCCCAAAACCGCGAAACAGGCGGTGGAATACGCCGTCCGCATGGGGTTCGATACCGTCATCATCGACACGGCAGGGCGGCTCCATATCGACGAAAAGCTCATGCAGGAGCTCGAAGAGATCGAAAAAGAGGTGACGGTACACGAAATCCTGCTCACGGTGGACGCCATGACGGGGCAGGACGCCGTGAACGTTGCCGAAACGTTCAACAGCCGCCTCTCGATCACGGGCGTTATTTTGACCAAGCTCGACGGCGATACCCGCGGCGGCGCGTGTCTCTCCATCAAGGCGGTGACGGGCAAACCCATCAAGTTCATCGGCGTGGGGGAGAAGATCACCGATTTGGAGCCCTTCTATCCCGACCGTATGGCGAGCCGTATCCTCGGCATGGGGGACGTTCTCTCCCTCATCGAAAAGGCGCAGGAAGCGGTTACCGAAAAACAGGTGCAGGAATTGGAGAGAAAGATGCGCGAAAACGCATTTACCCTTTCCGATTATCTCGACCAATTCGAAATGCTCAAAAAGATGGGCGGCGCAAATGCGCTCATGAGCATGCTCCCCGGCGCGGGCAAGTTGAAGGTGAAAGAGGGGGATATCGACGAGCGGAAGATCGAGCGTATCCGTGCGATCATTCTCTCCATGACGAAAAAAGAGCGCGATAACCCGCAGATCATCAACTATTCGCGCAAACAGCGTATCGCAAACGGCTCGGGCACGTCCATTCAGGAAGTCAACCAACTTCTGAAACAGTTCGACCAGACGAAGGAATTGATGAAGCGTTTGAAGAACGGAAAAGGCAAAATGCGGCTCCCGTTTTGAAATAGTTTCGCACGATCCTTTGCTCCGCGCAGAGAATGGGGGACAGCAAGCGAAACGCTTCCAAACGCGTTAAAAACCAAAAAACAATCAACATAGATCGGAGGTAAATTACCATGGTAAAAATGAGACTTGTGAGAATGGGCGACAAGAAGTCCCCCGTCTACCGTATCGTCGTCGTCGACGCGAGAAAAGCGGCGACCGGCGAGTACATCGACAAGGTCGGCTTCTACGATCCCAAGTCCAATCCCGTCACCCTCACGGTGGACGTCGAAAAGGCGAAGGATTGGCTTGCAAAGGGCGTTCAGCCCACCGAAACGGTGAAGTCGCTCCTCGTGCAGACGGGCGCGCTCGAAAAGCCGACGAAGCTCTCTCCTTCCAAAACCAAGGGAAAGAAAAAGAAGAAGTAAGTTCACGAAAAATCTTGCTACGCAATCTTTTTCCGTGAGGAAACGGGCATATGCGGTTTAACTTTCCTGTCCTCTCGTTCGTTTCGGCGGACAAGAAGCCGTAAGTGTGCGGCAAATGATGTGCGCTGCCGCAGGGGAACCCTGCTCCGCGCAGTCATTTGGGGACACGCCCCACCCCCCTACCCCCCTCCCACGGAGGGGGCATGCGGGCTCCCGCGGAGGGAGCAGGCAAGAGTAGCGGTGGAAAAAAACGGAAATGTTCTCAAGGAGTGATATTATGTTGGATTTGATCAAATATATTGTGGAACAATTCGCGGAAGATAAGGAACATATCTCTTATGAGGTAGACGAGACGGAGGACGCGATCAACGTTACCGTTCTGCTCTCCGATTCGGATATGGGCAAAGTCATCGGCAAACAGGGCAAGATCGCCAAGGCGCTCCGCACCCTCGTCCGCTGCAAGACCCCCCGCGACAGCAAAAAGTACAACATCGAGATTAAAGAACGCGAAGAGTAATGTTTTTCGGGTCGCCGCCGCGCGGAATTCTTGCGCGCGGCGGCTTTCTCATGCCCTTTTTTTCTTGGCGAAAAAGCGCAGGAAGAGGCTCTTCACGTCCAAGAGCCTGAGCGCCGAGAAGAGCGCGACTTCGAGCGCGAGGATCGCAAAAACGGTGATCGCGAGCGCGGGGATATAACTCAGATAGCAGACGAGGAACTTCCGCAGGAAGTACCCCGCCGCGACGATGGGGACAACTGCCGCGGAAAGTTTGAAGAAGTATTTCCACGAGCCGAGCTTGCCCGTCTTCTTCCGCAACAAAATGAGCGCGCATGCCGCCGAGAGGGTGTAGTCGCATGCCATTCCGACGCAGAGCGCGCCGCTCCCCAAATATTTCGGCAAAAACCATACGCACAGCAACATCGCCGCCGCCCCGCCGAGGAAAAAGAAGAGAGTGTGCTTTTCGCAACCCATGGAATTGAGGATCGAGGTCGAGATCATCGTAATGCTCATCGGCAGAAGAATGACGGCACAGCCCGAGATCAGCGCGCCGCTCCGTTCGCTCGCATAGAGCATCGCGCCCACGTCCTTCCCGCATACGAGGAAGAGGGGAATGAGCATGCCCGCGATGAGAAGAGTCGCATTCAGCGCCCGCTCCACGAGTCCCGAGAGCTTCTCCCGTTGCTTGCGGTAGAAACATTCCGAAAGTTCGGGCACGAGCACAAGGGCTATGGAACCGATCAGGGTAGAGGGGAACATGATCACGGGCATCACCATGCCGTAGACGACGCCGTATTCGCCCAGCGCATGCGCGGACGAGACGCCCGTCGCCATCAGACGCATGGGGAAGAGCACCGAGATCAGGGAGTTGACGAGAGAAGAGGAAGTGCGCATCGCCGTTACGGGAAGAGCGGACTTGACGAGGGGAAGGAATTCTCCCCGCGGCGAACGGAGCCTTCCTCCCTTTGCAAAGAAATATGCCGCGGCGAGCGCAAACGAACACAGGTAGGAGATCAGAACGGAGAGCGCGGCGAGCTTGGTCCGCGCGACTTCCGTCTGCACCACAAGGAGCAAGAACACGCCCGTGACGATCTTGACGATCTCTTCGAGAAATTCCACGAGGGAATAGGCGAGGAAACGCTTGTTTCCCCAAAAATTTCCCCGCAAAATGGAATAGATGGACGTGCAGGAGAGGCTGAGCAGGAGGATGTAAAAGAGGTCGGCGCAGCGGGGGTCGGAGAAGACGCGCGAAAACGGGGCTCTGAGCAAAAAGAGAAGAAGGGTGAGGGGAACGCTCACTGCAAGCGAAAGCACGATCGCGGCGCTCGTCGCCGCCTGTTCGCCCCGCCTGCTCCCCTGCGCGCGGTGCTTGCTGATGGTGCGCGAAAGGGTCATGGGGAGCCCGCTCGAAGTCACCGTCAGAAAGACGGCGAACACCGTGAGGGAGACCTGATACACCCCGAGCCCTTCGGGTCCCAAAGTGCGGGAAAGAATGATGCGGTAGAGAAAGCCGAGGCAGTGTTCGAGCGCGGAGAAGATCGTCACCATTGCGGCGGTGCGGTACAAGTTTTGCATATGCTATTTTATTTGGAAACGCACTTTTTTATGAACTCCTCGCATATAATATCGGCATGAAACTCGAATTGGAGCAGAAAACATACTACCGTTTGAAGAGAGGGCAGAGCCTTTCGGATGTGGCGCGGGTCTATGGCATTCCTCCGCGGGTACTTGCGGCGGTCAACGGCTTAAAAGAAGAGCCGTGGGAGGGGTGCGTTCTGCAAATTCCCGCCGAGCGGAGAAATCTGTATACCGTCCGCGGGGGAGAGAGCAAGGCGATGCTCTGCGGCTCGGACGAGAACTTTGCCGAGCGGAACAAGACGCAATGCCTCTACATCGGGCAGACCGTTTGGCTGTAAAGAGCTAAAAAAGGCGGCGCGCCCGCAGCCCAAGGGCTGCGGGCGCGCCGCAAGCGTTTTTTCCTTGTACCGCCCGCGGGCGATACAAGGGTTTTATGAAATTTTTTCGCCGAAATATTGCTTTTTTTCCTTAGATATGCTAAACTGTTTTTGTCTCACAATTTCATACTATTTCCAAGCGGTACTAAATGGCATAATTGTATCCTTTTTTTCCGTTTGGATAGAAATTGTGAGACAATCAATTACGGGATACTTGTATGCGGGCATTCCGTAATGGAATGTCCTTATTTTTGCCCGTAAAAAACTCAAAGGAGAAGTAATATGAAGAAGCGCAAATTTTGGGTCGTCCTCTTGGCGATCGTAGCAACGCTCTGCATGGCGTTCGGCTTGGCGGGGTGCAGTCTGTTTGGCGGGATTACGGAAGGCGGCGGGAAGCCTGAAAACACAGAGTTCACATTTAGTTTGAACGATGACGGTACCTATTCCTTAGCGGTTGTCAGCGGGCGCAGATCTGGCGATATTGTGATTCCTTCGGAATACGAAGGTAAGCCCGTGACCTCAATTGGAGATCTTGCGTTTTATGGTTGCAGCAATTTGACTTCAATCGATATTCCCGACAGCGTGACCGAAATTGGAGAAGGGGCGTTCTTAGGTTGCAGTGGACTGACTTCGATCGATATACCGGACCGCGTGACTTCAATCAAAAATGGGGCGTTCTCAGGTTGTAGCGGGCTGACTTCGATCAACATACCGAACCGCGTGACCGAAATCGGAGAAGGGGCGTTCCGTGATTGTAGCGGGTTGACTTCGATCGATATACCGAACAGCGTGACCGAGATCGGGGCTGGGGTGTTTGATGGCTGTAGCGGATTGACTTCGATCGATATACCGAACAGCGTGACCGAGATCGGGGCTGGGGCGTTCGATGGCTGTAGCGGGTTGACTTCGATCGATATACCGAACAGCGTGACCGAGATCGGAGAGGATGCGTTTTATGGCTGCACGAGCTTGACGGAAATCGAAATTCCCGACAGCGTGACCTCAATCGGAGGTTCGGCGTTCTGGGGGTGCGAGGGATTGATCTCAATCGAAATTCCCGACAGCGTGACTGAGATTGGAAGCGCGGCGTTCTACAATACCGCCTATTATAATAACGATGAGCATTGGATCAATGACGTCCTCTATATCGGCAATTATTTGATCGAAGCGAAGGATACAATTTCGGGGAGTTATTCTATTCGAGCAGGAACAAAAACAATCGCGGGAGAAGTGTTCTATATGTGCAGTGGGTTGACTTCGGTCACCATTCCCGACAGCGTGACTTCGATTGGAGCGGGAGCGTTCGGATATTGCGACGGGTTGACTTCGATCAACATTCCCGACAGCGTGACCTCGATTGGATATGGGGCGTTCGGGAATTGTTGGGGGTTGACTTCGATCAACATTCCCGACAGCGTGACCTCGATTGGATATGGGGCGTTCGGGAATTGCGGTAGTTTGCAAGGAGTCCATATTACCGATCTTGCGGCATGGTGCGGGATCGAGTTTGGTGATAACCCACTCATCTATGCACAACATCTGTTTATGGACGGAGAAGAAATTACAAATTTAAAGATCCCCGAGAGCGTGACTTCAATCGGAGCTAGAGCGTTCGAGGGTTGTAGCGGGTTAACTTCGGTTTCTATTCCAAACGGGGTGACCTCAATCGAAAGTTCAGCGTTCAAAAATTGTAACAGGTTGACTTCTGTCACAATCGGGAGCGGTGTGACCTCGATTGGAGATCGGGCGTTCTATGATTGTAGCGGGTTGAAAGAGGTCACGATCGGAAGCGGCGTGACCGAAATCGGAGAAATGGCGTTCGCGGGCTGTAGCGGGTTGACTTCGATCATCATTCCCGACAGCGTGACCGAAATCGGTATATACGCATTTTCGCGTTGTAGCGAGTTGACTTCGATTACCATTCCCGACAGCTTGACCTCGATTGGATATGCGGCGTTCAATGGTTGCAGCGGGCTCCAATCGGTCACCATTGGAAGCGGCGTGATCTCGATTGGATATGCGGCGTTCAATGGTTGCAGCAACTTGCAGTCGGTGACCTTCCGTGACCCGAACGGTTGGAAAGTGTCGAAAAATAGCGATAGGAGTGATGCCGAAGCCGTTTCGGGTCTTGAAAATCCCGCACAAGCCGCAGAATATTTGAGAGATACTTACTGCAACGGTTATTGGAAACGGGAAGGGTGAGTGAAAACAAGGAGCCCCCTTTCCTACCCTCCCCCCAACGCGTTGGGGGTGGGCTCCCTTGGCGCCCCCTTGAGGGGGAGCTGTCACCGCAGGTGACTGAGGGGTTTTAGAAAACCCTTTCCCCCGCTTCGTGGGTGCTTTCTCATGCGGGTAGAGTCCCGCGTGACTTCGCCCTACGGGCTCGTGCCGCGCTTAGAGAAACAGGGCAGCGCGCGGGGCGGGGTGACGCGGGGCAGCATGACGCAGGGCGGGGTGACGTTTAGAACAAAGGATACCACCCCCTACCCCTCTCCTCAGGAGGGGGCATGAAAGCGAAACCCTCTCCAATGGAGGGGGTAAAAAGATGGAGATGTTTCGACTTCGGCTACGCCTTCGCTCAACATGACGTGATTGGGGATTGCCCCCACCTGTCTCACTTCGTTCCGCTCGAAATGACAGAAGGTTGCGGGGCAGGTCTGAGAGCGGGGCACACATTTGTGACATTACGCATACCTTATAGTAGAGCCATTCAGGCTTACGGAGGTCACAAATGTCATTTTTTTCCAATTTTTCATCGGATCACTGCCCCGGCACGATTACAGGCAATCCGTTGAACGGTCTTTGCGAAAAGGTGTGCATCCAAGCGGAAAAAATCTTCGACGCGGGTATCATCCAAACGAGGCTTGAAAACTATCCCATCACCCTCGAAGGTCTTACGCCCGCCAATCCTACATATCCGCTCACTTTTATCTCGGCTCGCTCCCTTGCTTCCGAGGGAACGGTCACGAACCTTGTCGTAGACCAACAGACGGACGGTCAATGCGCGCGCGTGCAGTCCACGGTGACGGTGCC
>CANRCY010000063.1 GCA_947629225.1 uncultured Clostridia bacterium
CTACGGCGAACGGCTCGTAAAGCGCGCCAACGCCCGTTACCGCGACCGCGTGGCGGCGGCAGAGATCGCCAAGACGAGGCTCGAACCCTACCGCGGCTTTTCGGAAGAGCACTGCAACACGCTCAAAGGGGAGCTTGCCTCCCTCGGGGAAGAAGAAAAGGCGGTGCGCGCCGCGCTGGAAAAGGCGCGCGAACGGGAGGCTCTCGTCCTCGAACTCTGCAAAAAGCGGCAGGAGCGGGACAGGATAACTTCCCGCCTCGCCCTGCTTTCGGAAGAGGAGGGGGAAATTACTTCGCTGGAACGCTCTCTCTCCCGTCTCGCCTTTGCAAAGGACGTGTGCCGCGCGGAGGACGAGCGCATTGCGGCGGAAAAGGAACTGCTTTCCGCCAAGTCCGCGCTTTCACGGGCGGCGGAAGAAAAGGACCGCGCCGAAGCCTTTTTGGGGGAGCTCTCCCTCTTCGACGAGGAGAGGGCGCAGGAGGAGATCGACGCTCTCACCGCGAGCAAGGCGCGTGCGGAACAGGCGGAGGCGCTCGCAAAGCGCAGGGCGGAGCTTGAAAAGAGGCTCGCGGACGCCCGCGCCAAATTCGCGGAGGAAAAGGAGCGTTTCCGCGGCTTTTCCTACGAAGAGGAGCGGGAGCGGCTCGAAAAAGAGTCCGAAGCCCTCGGCGGGGGAGATTTCCTCTCCTTT
Organism: uncultured Clostridia bacterium; assembly: GCA_947629225.1. Lineage (GTDB taxonomy): Bacteria > Bacillota > Clostridia > Christensenellales > Borkfalkiaceae > Gallimonas. Next base: position 692 of record CANRCY010000063.1, read on the forward strand.
GCCGAAAACAACGGCAAGGCGGCTCTTTTGCGCGCCGAATACGGCGTGTTCGCGGGCGAACTCGAAGGCATCGGTAAAAAATATCCCGAAACGGAGAGCGACGTTGCTCCGCTCATCCGCAAATATACCTCCCTTTCCGAGGGGGAAAAGACGGACTTTTCCCATCTCCGCGCGGCGTACGAAGCGCGGGAACGTCGGCGGGGGGAATTGCAGGAAGCGCGGCTGGCGCTCGAACAGAGAAATGCGCGTTACCGCGAACACTTACAGCGGCTCGAAGAGTTGCAGACGAAGGGGAGCGAGCTCCGCTCCGAGCTCTCCTCTCTCGCGGAGGCGGGGGAGAGCGAGCCCGCCGAGGAGATCGCGCGCGTCCTTCTCGAACGGAGAAGGGAGAAAAAGCGCCGCCTCGAAGAGCGGGAGACCGCCCGCAAGAGGAGTTCGGAAGCGTCCGTCCTCTATGCCGCCGCCGCCGAAAGATCGAATGCCGCCGCGGAGAGCCTGCGGCGGTCGGAAGAGCGGCTGAATGCGGCGGTCGAAAGGGGGGGAGACGCGCAGGAAGCCCGCGCCCTCATCGGGCGGTTCGGCGACCCCGCCGAAGCCGAAGAGCGGGTCAAACGGTTCCGCGAAGAAGTTGCGGCGCTCTCGGCGCGCGCCAAGGAGCTCTCGGGCGACCTTAGCGGGGGAACGGACGAGGCGCTCGCAGAGGCGCGGCGTTCGGCGCGGGAGCTCGAAGAGCGGTCGCATGCCGTCTCGGGGCAGCTGCTCCTCAAACAGCGGGAACTTTCCGCGGAAGAAGAGGCGCTCGTCCGCATGGCGGAACTCGAAAAGGAAGCCGCCGCCGCACAGCGGGAAGCGGAGATCGCCGAGCGGTTAAAAAAGCTCTTCGAAGCGAATAAATTTATGGAATTCATCGCGGAAGAATACTTACAGAACGTGGCGGGAAACGCGGGCGCAAGGCTGCTCTCCCTCACTTCGGGGCGGTATTTTCTGCGCTACGACGGCGGGTTTTTCGTCGGGGACAACCTCAACGGCGGAGCCCTGCGCGGCGTGCACACCCTCTCGGGCGGGGAAGTCTTTCTCGTCTCTCTCTCCTTGGCGCTCGCGCTCTCGGCGGAGATCTGCGCCAAATCTTCCCGTCCCATGGAATTTTTCTTCCTCGACGAAGGGTTCGGCACCCTCGATTCCGCGCTGGTGGATACGGTCATGGACAGTCTGGAAAAACTCCGCAGCGAGCACTTCGCCATCGGGATCATCTCCCATGTAGAGGAGCTCAAACACCGCATCGAAAAGAAGATCTCGGTAGAAAAGGCGACCGACAGGCACGGCTCGCAAATTCACGCATAGAGGTGTCATTTGGCTAATACGATTCTAACGCCCGTCACATTATGGAAGGATTTCGACGACACGCTTCCGCTCTGCGAGGAGATCATCTCCGAAACGGAGCGGGAAGACTGCATTTTTCGCGAAGTTTACTTCCTCGGCAGAAAGAGCGTGTACGGCAGGGTCAAAGTATATGCAAAATACTATGTCCCCAAGGGAAAGGAACAATATCCCGCCGTCATGGTCCTGTTCGAAGCGGGGCTCCCCTGCGACGAACGCTTCGTTTCCCATTTCGTAAAGCTCGGGTACGGCGTTCTGTGCGTCGACTACTGCGGAGAGATGGGAAAGGGCAAACATACCATCTACCCGCGGGACATCGACTATGCGAACTATCTGCGCGCGGGACGGGCGATGGAATATGTCGACAACACGGCAAGGGAAACGAGCTGGTACGAGTGGGCGGCAGTCGCCCGCTATGCGGCGCAATACTTAAAGAGCAAGCCCGAAGTCACCTCTTTCGGCGCGATCGGGCTGAGAACGGGGGGAGAGGTGCTCTGGAAGATCGCGCCCTATGCGCCCATCTCCTGCTTTATCGCCGTCTGCGCGGCGGGCTGGCTCGCCTACCGCGACATGGAGAAGTTCGGCGACGGGGAAAAGAAGTCTTTCGACGCGGAGCGCCACCGCTTCATCGCGGGGCTCGATTCGCAGAGCTACGCTCCCCACGCCGCCTGCCCCGTGCTCATCCTCTCCGCCATTAACGATAAAAAGTACAATTACGACAGGGCATACGATACCTTCCAACAGATCAATCCCGCCATGGAAAAGGCGATCCTCTACTCCGCGCACGGCAACGGGCTGATCGGCGAGCATTCCTTTGTCGATATGGATATGTTCCTCGATAAGTTTTTGCGCGGCAGGTCGGTCTATCTCAGCAAGCCCATCGGCTTTACGGTGATCGACGCCGAGGAAGGGCTCAAAGTGCGGGGCAATTACGATACGGAGGGCGACCCCATCGAATGCGGCATCTTCTTCTCGGAAAAGACGGACAGTTTCCGCGCGCGCGATTGGACGAGGGTACTCGGCAACATGCGCGAGATGAAGGACAGCTCCGTCGTCTTCCCGCTCGAAGTGTACGAGGGGAGCCAGAAAGTGCTCCTCTACACCTTCGTGCGCTACTCGAACGGCTTCTCCGTCACCTCGAAGATACAGGAGATCGCCATCAAAAAGCCCTATAAAAACGCGCGGCTCAAAAGCAGGATCCTCTATGCGGGGTCGGAAGGGGTCGCGGGGGTGGCGGGATTCCGCCGCCGCAACGTCTCCATTGCCGACTGCTTTGCCGACGGCGCGCGGTCGCAGGTCGTTCTCCGCGCGGGGTACGGCGGGATCGTCGGGCTCAGCACCGAAAACGGCGTGATCAGCTACCGCGTGAGCGAGCCGCGCTTTGTCCCGCCCGAGGGGGCGCTCTTCCAGCTCGACGCCTATTGCGGGACGGACGGCGTGCTCGACGTCATGTTCTATCTCGACGCCGAAGAGCGCAAGGGCTACGGCTACTCGGTCAAAGTCCCCGCAGGGGGCAAATGGAAGAGCTTGCTCTTCAAGAGCTCCGATTTCAAGTCGGAAACGGGTGCGCCGCTTGCCGACTTTACCCAAGCCGTCTCCGTCGTTTTTCGGAGCGAAGGGGACGTGCTCATCAATAATCTGAAATGGCTATGAACGCTTTGAAAGGGCGCCCGACGGAAAGGGAAGGCGCAAAATTTTGGGACATCCTGCTCTTTATCGTATTTTGCGCGGCGCTTGCGGTCGTCTTCCTCAATCTCCGCTTCACGCAGGACATCTATGGGGTCGACGTGAGCGGCGAATCGATGGAAAACACCATCCGCGACGGCGCATTTCTCTATGCCGACAAACGGGAAGAGCCCGAGCGCGGCGACATCGTCGTCATCGACGTCGAAAAATACAACGGGCAGATCCCCTATTTCAGGGGGATCGGCAGGATCATCAAGCGGCTCATCGCCCTCGAAGGGGATACCGTCCGCATCGAGGGGGGAAGCGTTTCCCTCCGTGCCGCGGGCGAAACGGAGTTCCGCTTGCTCGAAGAGGATTATGCCAACGGCAATACCGATACGGGCGAGGACGTCTTCGAAATGACCGTGGGGGAGGGGGAGATCTTTTTCCTCGGCGACAACCGCGGGAACAGCACCGATTCGCGCATGGTGGGCTGCCTCAAACTCACGGATATCGAGGGGGTCGTCGCCGAATGGTCGATCACGGAAAAGCCGCTTTCGAAGCTCGCCGTCTTTTTCGAATGGATGAAGGGGCTCATTTAGAATACCGAAAAAAACCGACAGGAGTATATATGGAAATCCGAATCACGACAGACAGTACTTGCGATCTCGGCGCAGAGATCGCGAAACGGAACATCGGCGTCATGCCGCTCTCCGTGATCCTGGGCGACCGCGCCTTCCGCGACGGCGTGGACATCGTGCCGCAGGACATTTTCGACTATGTGGAAAAGACGGGCATCCTGCCCAAGACCGCCGCGCCGAGCATCGGCGACTACGAGGAATTTTTTGCCTCTTATGTCGACGCGGGAAAGACGGTGGTGCACTTCGACATCTCCGCAAAGTCCTCCTCTTCATACAACTATGCGGCGGAAGCGGCAAAGCGGTTCCGCGGAAAGGTGCATGTGGTAGACAGCAAGGCGCTCTCCTCGGGGCAGGGGCTCATGGTCATGAAGGCGTGCGACATGCTCGAAGCGGGCATGAACGCCAAAGAGATCGCCGAAAAGGCGGCGGCGCTCGCACCCAAGATCAATACCTCCTTCGTGCCCGATCGCCTCGACTATCTCTATAAAGGGGGCAGATGTTCCCGCATGGCGATGTACGGCGCGAACCTCCTCAAAATCCATCCCCTCATCGAAATGAAGGACGGTCAGCTCTACGCGGGTAAAAAGTATCGCGGTCCCATGGAAAAGTGTATCGCAAACTACCTCAACGATCTCAAAGAGCAGTATCCCTCTTACGACAAGACGCGCGCGTTCATCACGCACAGCACGGCGGACGAGCCGATCGTGGAGACGGCGCGGAAGAAGGTGAAAGAGCTGTTCGAGTTCGACGAAGTCATCGAGACGATCGCAGGTTCCGTCATCACGGGGCACTGCGGCAAGAACACGCTCGGCGTGCTCTTCATCGCGGAGTAACAACATGAAGAAACTTTACGAAGACGGCGACCTTCTCGACGCCGTAAAGCAAAAACGGCGGCTCCTTGCGATCTTTCTTGCCGTCACCGCCCTCTTCCTCGGGGGATTTGCGACCCTTCTCACGTTCTATATCCTGCTCCCGTACAACGACCCGACGGGGGTGTGGTACGTCGTGGGGACGAGCGTTCTCGCAGGGCTCTACATCATCTTTTGCTTTCCGTATATGGGAATCAGCTACAAGCGGTGCAGAGCCTATTGCAAGATGCTCAAATTCATCTCGGTGGGGCTCAAAGAATATTCCGTCCTGCCCTTCGAGGGCATCGACGATTGGACGACCCGCGACGGCGTGGACGTGAACGTGGCGCTGTTCTCGGTGAAAAACGTCAAAAAGGACGAGACGATGACGCGCCAGATCTATGTGGACGGCGAAAAGGACTTCCCCGCGTTTGCGGAGGGGAAGACGGCGCGGCTCATCTCGCAGGGGAATCTGCTCATCGCCTATGAGCTCACGGAGGAAGAAGCATGAAGGCGGTCGTCACCGTAACGGGCACGGACAGAAAGGGGATCATCGCGCAGGTGAGCGCCTTTCTGTGCGAAAAGAACATCAACATTCTGGATATTTCCCAGACCATTTTGGGAGACCAGTTCGCCATGATCATGATCGTGGACGTTTCCGAATGCGAGGAAGACCTTGCGTCGGTTGCCGCCGCGGCGGCGGAAATGGGCAAGGACATCGGCATGTCCGTGCGCGTCCAGCACGAGGACATCTTCAACGCCATGCATACCGTATAAATACCGTATCAAGAGAGAAAAAGGGCGCCCCGCCCGCGCGAAAATTATGTTCAATACAACAGACGTCATCGAAACGATCGACATGATCGAAAAAGAACACCTCGACATCCGCACCGTCACGATGGGGATTTCCCTTTTGCCGTGTATCCGCGGGAGCGCGCGGCAGACGGCGGAGGCGGTGTACGGGCGGGTCACGACGCTTGCGGAAAAGCTCGTTCCCACGGCGGAACAGCTCTCCCGCGAGTACGGCATTCCCATCGTCAACAAGCGGGTCTCCGTCACGCCCGTCTCCCTCATCACGGCGGCTTTTCCCGAAGAGAGCCCGCTCGTCGCGCGCGCCCTCGACCGTGCCGCCGCCGCTCTGGGCGTCGACTTTTTGGGCGGCTATTCCGCGCTCGTCCACAAGGCGACTGCCGATTACGAAAAAAAGTTTCTTTCGACCATTCCCGAAGCGCTCGCGACGACCCAAAAGCTCTGCTCCTCCGTGAACGTCGGCTCTACCCGCTCGGGGATCAATATGGACGCTGTCAAGCGGGTGGGGGAGCTCGTCAAAGAGACGGCGGAGCGCACCCCCGACGGGTTGGGCTGCGCAAAGTTCGTCGCCTTTTGCAACGCCGTCGAAGATAACCCCTTTATGGCGGGAGCCTTCCACGGCACGGGCGAGGCGGACTGCGTCATCAACGTGGGGGTCTCGGGTCCGGGGGTCGTGCAGCACGCGCTCTCCTTTGCTCCCGAAGCCGACCTCACCGAGGCGGCGGAACTCATCAAGCGCACGGCGTTCAAGATCACGCGCGCGGGGCAGCTCGTCGCAAAAGAGGCGGCTCGGCGGCTCGGCGTTCCCTTCGGGGTCGTCGATCTCTCCCTCGCGCCCACGCCCGCAAGGGGAGATTCTGTGGCGCATATTTTAGAGGAACTCGGGCTCGAAAGGGTGGGCGGACACGGCACGACGGCGGCGCTCGCCATGCTCAACGACGCGGTGAAAAAAGGCGGCGTTATGGCTTCTTCCCGCGTGGGCGGGCTCTCGGGCGCGTTCATGATCCATGCGGTTCAGGCAAATGCCCTGACGCTGGAAAAACTCGAAGCGATGACCTGCGTCTGTTCGGTGGGGCTCGATATGATCGCGATCCCGGGCGATACGCCCGCTTCCACCATTTCGGCGATCCTCGCCGACGAGGCGGCGATCGGCATGATCAACGGAAAAACGACGGCAGTCCGCGTCATACCCGCTCCCGGCAAAAAGGTGGGCGACACGGTGAATTTCGGCGGACTGCTCGGCAGGGCGCCCGTCATGCCCGTGCATACGGGTTCGGCGGAGAAATTCATCTCCCGCGGCGGCATTCTTCCCGCCCCGATCCACAGCTTCAAGAATTAGATTCACAAATTTTGTCTTGCGACAAAATTTCGTGAGGGGGGCAAGCCCTGCGCGTAGGCGCGTCATTCCGAGCCGTAACGGAAGTAACGAAGTTCGAAACGGAAAGTCTCCGAGGGAATCTTGTTACGTCCAAGTACGCTTAAAGCCACACCCAAACGTACCAAGATGCCTTCGCGGACTTGCTATTCGGACTTTGTAAAAAGAGTTCGGCTCAGCATGACGATTTGGAGCCCCGTACTCCTCTGCCGCCTCAAATCAAAATCAAAAATAATTCAAAAAAGGAAATAGAAAAAATGGAAAGAAAGAATGTACAGGAAAAGTACAAGTGGAAGGTTTCCGACGTGTTCGGGAGCGACGAGGAGTGGGAGACCGCCTTTTCCTCGCTCGAGAGTAGGGTGGACTTTGCAAAGTTCAAGGGCACTTTGAACACCGCGGAGGGCGTTCTTGCCTTCTTCCGCGCACAGGAAGCGCTCTCCGTCGACGCTATGCGGGTGTACCTCTATGCCTTTTTGAAGCACGACGAAGACGTCCGCGTGACAAAATACAACTCCTATCTCGCCCGCGTGATGAACTTCT
>CANRCY010000064.1 GCA_947629225.1 uncultured Clostridia bacterium
ACAGCTCATCCGCGAAGCCAAGGCGCGGGGAGTGGAAGTCACCGCCGAGACCTGCCCGCACTACTTTACGCTCACCGACGACGAAATCCGCTCCTTCGATACGAATACCAAAGTCAACCCTCCGCTCAGGGAGGAAAAGGATCGGCTCGCGGTCATAGAGGGGCTCTCGGACGGCACGCTCGACTGTATCGTCACCGACCATGCACCCCATCACGAGGACGACAAGCGGGTCGAATACGCCCTTGCCGCGTTCGGGATCAGCGGGCTGGAAACGAGTTTCGCCCTCTCCTATACGACGCTCGTCAAGGCGGGCGTTCTCACTCTGCAGCAGCTTGCCGAGAAGATGAGCGCCAATCCCGCGCGCATTCTCGGTTTGGAGGGCGGGGAGCTCAAAGTCGGCGCGCCCGCCGACCTCACCGTCGCCGACCTCAACCAAGCGTGGAAGATCGACCCGAAGGACTTTATTTCCAAGGGCAAGAATACCCCCTTCGGCGGAAGAGAAGTTTATGGGAAAATCCTCTACACGATCGTGGACGGCGGCATCAAATATTCGCCCGAAAGGGGGAGCAAGGCATGATCGTAGACGCTCTCATCGAAAAGATCGTCCAAACGCAGAATCCCGTCTGCGTGGGGCTCGACACCGCCTTTTCCTATCTTCCCGAAGAGATGCAACGCGCTTGCGGCGCGGAAGAGCGGGCGGCGGCGGTTTTGGAATTCAACAAAAAGATTGTCGACGGCGTTTGCGACATTGTGCCCGCCGTCAAAGTGCAGATCGCCTATTACGAGGCGTTGGGCGAATTCGGGCTTTCCTGTTTTTCAAAGACCTGCCGCTATGCCAAAGAGCGGGGGCTCTTCGTCATTGCCGACGCCAAGCGGAACGACATCGGCGCGACTGCCGCGCAGTATGCGGAGGCGTTCTTCGGCGAGGGCGGCTTTCCCTGCGACATGCTCACCGTAAACGGCTATCTCGGCACGGACGGCGTGGCTCCCTTCGCCGAATTGTGCAGGCAAAGGGACAAAGCCCTGTTCGTGCTCGTCAAAACGAGCAACCCTTCCTCGGGCGAATTGCAGGATTTGCACCTTCAAGACGGACGCACGGTGTACGAGTGCATGGGGGACATGGTCGAAGAATGGGGCAGGGGCGCTTGCGGAAAGTACGGCTATTCCCGCGTGGGCGCGGTCGTCGGGGCGACATATCCCGAAGAAGCGAAGGCGTTGCGCGCCCGTCTCCCGCACACCTTCTTTCTCATTCCCGGTTACGGCGCGCAGGGCGGAAACGCCGAAATGCTCAAACACAGCTTTGCAAAAGGGGGTATGGGCGGGATCGTCAACAATTCCCGCGGCATCCTCTGCGCCTACCGCAAACGCGGGGGAACATTTTACGGAGCGGCGCGGGAGGCAGCGCTCGAAATGCGAGCCGATCTTCGCTCCGTTTTGGGGGAAATATGCGCGAACTGACGGCAACCGTTCTCGAAAATAAGGAGATCGCGAAGGGGATTTACTCTCTCACGTTCGCCTCGGAGGAAATGCCCGCCGTGCGCGCAGGGCAGTTTGTCATGGTGGAGATCGACGGCTTCCCGCTCCGCCGTCCCATCGCCGTCTGCAAGGCGGAAGGGGAACGGTTGACCGTTTGTTACCGTTTGAAGGGCGAGGGCACGCGGCGGCTCTCCTCCCGCTATTCCCGCGGGGAGAAGATCTCCGTGCTCCTTCCTCTCGGCAACGGGTTTTTTGTGGCGGAAGAGGAAAAAAAGGTCGCCATCGTGGGCGGCGGCGTGGGCATATTCCCCCTCATCTCCGTAATCCGCGCCTATGCGGAGAGCAAGGAAATTTACGCTTATATGGGCTTCCGCGATCGGGCGGCAGTCTGCATGCAATACGAAATGCAACGGGCAAAGGAGCTCGTCATCGCCACGGACGACGGCTCGGCGGGCTACCGCGGCACGGCGGTGCAGGCGTTTATGGAAGACTTCGGCAGGGTACAGCCCGACGTCGTGCTCGCCTGCGGACCTCTCCCCATGCTCCGCGCCCTCAAAAACGCAATGGCGGGGCGGAACGTTCCCGTCTACGTCTCTCTGGAAGAGCGCATGGGCTGCGGCGTGGGCGCTTGCCTCGTCTGCGTGTGCGATCTCACGGGCGGCGGGCATGCGCGGGTCTGCAAAGACGGACCCGTGTTCGAGATCGGGGAGGTGGAACTATGACCGACTTGCGCGTGGACCTCTGCGGGGTAGAGCTGAAAAACCCCGTCATCCCCGCTTCGGGAACGTTCGGCTTCGGGCGGGAATTTGACGAAATCTACGACATCTCCGTCTTGGGCGCGGTCTGCACCAAGGGGCTCACCCTCGAACCCCGCCTCGGCAACCCGACCCCCCGTATCGCCGAGAGCCGCGGGGTCATTCTCAACGCCGTGGGACTGCAAAACCCCGGCGTGGAGCACTTCATCGCGCACGATCTTCCTTGGCTCAAAACCAAGACGCGTGTCATCGCCAACGTCGCGGGGAAGGAGCCGTCGGAGTACGGCGAAATTTGCGCGCGGCTCGACGGGCTCGTCGATTTTGTCGAACTCAACATCTCCTGCCCCAACGTAAAGTGCGGTGGCATGACGCTCGGGATCAAGCCCGAAAACGTGGAAAACGTCACACGTATCGCAAAAAATGCCTTAAAATCGACGCCGCTCATCGTAAAACTCTCTCCCAACGTCGAGAGCATCGCCGCCAACGCGAGGGCGGCGGAAGAGGGCGGAGCCGACTGCATCTCCCTCGTGAATACCTTTACGGGAATGGCGATCGATATCGAAACGCGCCGTCCCGTGCTCGCCAACAACACGGGCGGGGTCTCGGGCGCGGGCATAAAGCCCATTGCCGTGCGCATGGTCTATGAAGTCAGCCGCGCGGTCAAACTTCCCATTATCGGCATGGGGGGGATCACCTGCGCGGAGGACGCCGTCGAATTCATGATGGCGGGGGCATCGGCAGTGCAGGTCGGCACCCGAAATTTCACCGACGCGCTCGCCTGCCCCAAGATCGTCGAAGGGCTGGGAAAATGGTGCGCCGCCCACGGCGTGGAGCGGGTCTCGGAGCTCGTCGGCACGGTAAAAACAAACGGTTGAGGAGGGGAACATGCCCGATTACAAACAACGGTTTATCAAATTCATGGCGGAGAGCGGCGTTCTGCTCTTCGGCGATTTCACCTTAAAGAGCGGGCGGAAAGCGCCCTACTTTATCAACACGGGCAATTACCGCACGGGAAGCGCGATCGCACAGCTCGGGGAGTATTACGCCGAATGCTATCTCGCCAACGGGATAGAGGCGGATACCCTCGTGGGTCCCGCCTATAAGGGAATCCCGCTCGCCGTTTCCACCGCCGTCGCCCTCGCGAAATGCCACAACAAGAACGTCGGCTTTTGCTTCGACAGAAAGGAGGCAAAGGACCACGGCGAGGGCGGAATGTTCGTGGGACAGCCCCTCCGCGACGGCGACAGAGTGTGCCTCATCGAAGACGTCATGACATCGGGCAAGGCGCTCCGCGAAATCCTGCCCAAGTTGGAGGGAGAGGCGAAGGTCAAAGTCGCCGCCATGATCATCTCGGTGGACAGGCAGGAAAAGGGCACGGGCGAAAAGTCCGCTGTTGCAGAGGTGTTCGAGACGTACGGCGTCCCCGTCTTTTCCATCGTCACGATGGAAGACATCATCCGCGCCGTCGAAGAGGGCGTCGTCGGCGGCAGGGAAAGCCTTGCCAAGATGAAGGAATACCGCGCGCGGTACGGGGCGTAAACGGTTTGCCTACTCCGTGAGCGTGTTCGCGGCGAGTTCGAGCAGTTTGTTGTTTCTTCGGGCGAGCTTCAAGGTGGCGGCAGTGACCGTGTCGCCCTTCTCCGCAACGCCCTCCACGTCCTTTTTCAGCTGTTTGCCGAGCAAGTCCGATCCGATATTTTGCGGCGATTTTTCTGCCGTTTTTGTGACCCGTATTGCGTTTTCGCCGCTACGGGCGCTTTTTTTGTTCTCCGAAACGATCACCGCGTCCCCGAGTTTGAGGCATGCCGCGGGGAAGACGCACCGCGCGCCCTTTTTCTCCGCCGTGAGAACGCCGCTATCCGCGTCGAAGCCGCAACATCTCCCCAAATAGCCGCCCGCGCGGTTGAATACCGCCTTTCCGACGGGGGAGGGGACTCCCTTGGGCGACCGTTCGCGCGCCGCGCCCGCAAAAACGCCCTCTTCTTCGAAGGAGACGCTCTGCGCGGGAAGGAAAAATTCGTTTTCCTCCTCGTCGACGCAACAAAGGGAAGAGAGTTTTCCGAGATTTTTGCATATGTATGCGCACTTGACATACCCGATGCGCTCTCCTTCGGGAGAGAACACGGGTCTTGCGGGAAGAGAATTGAGCTCCATAGGTTACCTCCGCCCCTAAGCTATGCGCCCCCGTCTGCGCGCCCCGCGGCGATTTTTGTACAATTAGGCGTTATTTTGTCATACGCGGCATTGCAACTCGTACAAAAAAGAAAAATTTCCCAAAAGGATGTTGACGAACGAAAAAAAACGTGTTAGAATATGGGGGTGAAAAAGGGCGTCTCGGAAAGGGAAGCCATATCGGAGGATTATTTATTATGGCAAATGTAAGAGTTGCAATCAACGGATTCGGTCGTATCGGCCGCCTCGCATTCCGCCAGATGTTCGGTGCGGAAGGGTACGAGATCGTTGCGATCAACGACCTCACCAGCCCCACGATGCTTGCGCATCTTTTGAAGTACGATTCCGCACAGGGCAGATACGAACATGCGGATACCGTTACGGCGGACGACGAAGCGGGCACCATTACCGTCTGCGGCAAGACCATCACCATCTACAAGGAGAAAGACGCCATCAATCTTCCTTGGAAAGAGATCGGGGTGGACGTCGTGCTCGAATGCACGGGCTTCTATTGCTCTAAGGAAAAGAGCCAGGCGCACATCGACGCAGGCGCAAAGAAGGTCATCATTTCCGCTCCCGCGGGCAAAGATCTTCCCACGATCGTCTACGGCGTCAACGAAAAGACGCTCAAAGCAACAGATACCATCATCTCCGCGGCTTCCTGCACCACCAACTGCCTCGCTCCCATGGCTTATACGCTCAACAACGCCTATCCCATCGTCAGCGGCATCATGACGACCGTCCACGCCTTCACGGGCGACCAGATGGTCCTCGACGGTCCTCACAGAAAGGGCGACCTCAGAAGAGCGCGCGCCGCCGCCGTCAACATCGTTCCCAACTCCACGGGCGCGGCTAAGGCGATCGGTCTCGTCATTCCCGAACTCAACGGCAAGCTCATCGGTTCCGCGCAGCGCGTTCCCGTTCCCACCGGCTCCACCACCATTTTGGTCGCAGTCGTCAAGGGTAAAGACGTAACGCCCGCGAGCATCAACGCCGCAATGAAAGCCGCCGCTTCCGCTTCCTTCGGTTATACCGAGGAACAGCTCGTCTCCTCCGACATCATCGGCGAGACCCACGGCTCCATCTTCGACGCAACGCAGACGATGGTCACGAAGATCGACGACGACACCTATCAGGTACAGGTCGTCGCTTGGTACGACAACGAGAATTCTTACACCTCGCAGATGGTCCGCACCATCAAGTACTTCGCCGAGCTGTAATTTTCAAGGCAGACAAAAAGCGCTTCCCCGCGGAAGCGCTTTTTCTGTACAAAGAAAACCACGCGATAGTCGCGTGGTTCAAAAGAGGCTTTGCCGATGAACAGAAAAAATGAAAGACAAGTAGAGCAATATAGAATCTTGGCTGCCCCTTGAGGGGGAGCTCCGCCGAAGGCGGTGAGGGGGTGTCTCGCTGCCTCCGAAAGGGTGGAGCATTGCATTCTGCCAACAGTTGATAACTGTTGGCGCAAATGCGACATGAGTGAGCGCATTTGTCGCGCGAACGGTGACCGCCCCGCGCACAGTTCTGATTCTCTAAGCGCGGCACGAGCACGCAGTGCGAAGTCACGCGGGGTTCTACCCGCATGAGAAAGTGGCGAACGCAGTGAGCCGAAAGAGTTCTTGAACCCCTCTGTCACTCGCAAGCTCGTGACATCTCCCCTGCAGGGGCGACAAGGGACACCCCTTCCGTCACTCACTTCGTTCGTGCCACCCACCCCTCAAGGGGTGGGCAAGGTTGTTGAGACTCTGCACTCCCCGCCCGCGGCGGTTTTATGCCGTTATTTTCGCGCAAGCGCGCGCATAAAATGAGGAATATGAGATTTTTTGCGGAGATCGTAAAAGCGCTCGGCGCGGAGGCGGGAACGGGCGTGCAATACACCGTCATCGAAGGGCAGGGCGGGTACTTCCAAAACGTCAGACGGATCGAAACGTTTACCGATTCCCTCGTCGTTTTGCGGGGCAGAAAAGGAGGGGTGCGCGTGGAGGGGCGTGCGCTCTCCCTCGGCAAGTACGGCGGGGGCGACGCCGCCGTGAAGGGAGAGATCGTCAAGGTGGAAACGCTGTGAAGGGGTCGTTCAAAGTCGGCAGGGCGCGCGTCAAACTTCTCTCCCTCTCCCCCGAACGCGCGCTCGATAAGCTCGCGCGGGAGCACATTACCGTCTATTCCGCCCAAAAGACGGGAAAAAACGCCCTCTGCTTCGAAGTTGCCCGAAAAGACCTCGAAAAAGTTTTTGCAATTTTGCAAGGTTCGTGCTATAATATCGTTGAAGTGCGCGACCGCGGACTTGCTTCTGTGTACAAAAAATGTCTTGCGCACGTCGGGCTTTTGGTCGGCGCGCTGCTGTTCGCCCTCTGCGTCCTCTGTTTCCAGAGCCGCGTTCTCCGAATCGAAGTGGTGGGCAGCGGGGCATACTACGAGCGGGAAGTGACGGATACGCTCTCCCGCGGGGGGATCAAACCGCTCTCCGCGCTCCCGCGGAACCTCACGCCTTTTACGGCGGAAATCCTCTCCCTGCCCAACGTCGGTTTTTGCGAACTGCGCTTTTCGGGTGGCGTTCTCACGGTGGAAGTGCAGGTCGGCGAGGAAAATTCCCCGCTCCCGTGCGAGCCCCTTCTCGCGCCCGTAGCGGGAAGGGTGGAAGAGCTCGTCGTTCTGCGCGGCTCCCCCTGCGTGAGCGTGGGGGAGGAAGTGCGGCAGGGGCAGACGGTCGCAGAGCCGTTCGCGCTGTACGGGGAGGAAAGACGGCAGGTCGTCGTGATCGCGCGCGTCAAGCTCTCCTATCCCGTAAACGCGCGGTATACGGGCACGGAAGAAGAAGCGCGGGCACAGGCATTGCTCGATTTCGGCGAGGGCGAGTTCGAATTTTCGCCCGCGGAAGACGGGTTTGCCGTTACGGGCAGGGCGTTCGTCTCCGCCGCGCTCAACATGGACTAAGAGGAATATTTTGGGAAAAACGGTCACGGTAGAAACGGGCGGGCTCGAAAGGCTCGCAAAAGTTTTGGGGGTCTTCGACGAAAACCTCTCTCTCATTGCGCGGGAACTCTCCCTCACTGCCCGCGTAGACGGCACGAAGATCGTTTTCGAGGGAGAACTTGCCGAAGAGGGGAGAGCCGTCCTCGAAAGCCTTCTCTCCGTCCTCGACGCGGGCGAGAACATCGACCAAGGCAATCTCCTGTATTGTCTGGAACTCGCCAAAGAGGGCAAGACGGCGGACTTTTCCGCCACCTTGCGGGACGTCGTCGCCGTCACATCGCGCGGGAAGCCCGTAAAATGCAAGACGGTCGGGCAAAAGGAATACGTCACCGCCATCAAAAAGAACACCGTCACCTTCGGCGTGGGACCCGCGGGCACGGGCAAGACCTATCTCGCCGTC
>CANRCY010000065.1 GCA_947629225.1 uncultured Clostridia bacterium
CGTGACATCTCCCCTGCAGGGGCGACAAGGGACACCCCTTCCGTCACTCACTTCGTTCGTGCCACCCGTTTTGGCGGCAGGGACCGCCAAAACCCCGTCGCGTTTACAACGCTCCTGTCGCGGCGCAGTTCACAGCGCACCGCGCTGGTGAACAAAATTGCGCCGTGACACCCTCAAAGGGGTGGGCAAGATATGGATTTCCCCGCAAAAGTCCATATCTTGGGCTGAGGGGAGGGAAAAATCCCGTTCGGGCACAAGATTTTGAGCAGTTTTGCGCGAAATAGATGATTTCTTGGTGAAATTATCCAAAAAAAAGCGGAAAAAAGGTGAAAGTTTCACAAAAAATTTTCCAAAATAGTATTGACAAACCTTTTTGAGTGTGCTATATTTGCGTTAGTGTTGAAATGACGACAGGGGGGAAGTCATGATGCAGAAAGACGTTCGTTGATCTTTTTTGCTACTTTTTTTGCGGTTTTGCCTGCGGGCAAACGGGAAAAAGGGCGGAGGACCGACGAACGTCTTTCTTGTATTCGGCAGACCAAAAGGCGGCATTATCGCACGGATTGGCTCCGAACGGGCTTTGCGCACCGAACGCCATCCCCCAAACGGCGGGAGGGAGCAAGGCAGGGAGGAAAAAACCGTGCGGACACGAGATTATTTATAAGAGGTAAAGGAATGAAGAAGAAGCTTTTGAAGAGCGCGTCTGTGATCGCTCTCTCCGCTGTGATGACCTGCGGCGCCGCTGCGGCGCTTGCCGGTTGCGGCGGAGGAAATGCAAACAGCGCGTACACACTGTCCGTGTCGATGTTCTGCGACGTGGTCGACAAGCCCATGAATGAAGCGAACTGCAAACAGTGGGCGGCAGAGTATTCGGACTATCTGTTCGAACAAGGCATTTTCAGCGAAGAGAACGGGGATAAGCCGATCGACATCAAGTTCAGCTTTCAGTCCGTGACCGGAACGTACTTCAAGCAGCTCGGCAACCAGATCATGTCGAACTCCCAGCCCGACGTGTTCTACGTCTCGCCCAAGTACGTGAAGGCATGGAGCAGCGCGAACCGTATCCTCGACCTTTCCGAAGCGCTTGCCGAGAGGGGCGATGAGCTCATCGGCGAAGACGGCATTTGGGACGACGCGCTCGCCTTCTACGGCAGCTCCAAAGACCCGAACTATGTCTCGGGCTCCCGTCTCAAATTCCAGGACGGCAAGTTTGTCACCGAAGACGGCGACATCCCCGTCGGCATTTACGGACTTCCCAAGGACTATTCGAACTTCGGTCTCGGCTTTAACGAAGTGTTCTTTACGCCCGAAATCCGCGAAATGCTCACCACAAAGAAGACGACCGACAGAACGGGCGTTCACGGCGCGCAATATGAATCCGCCGCGCAGACCTACGGCTCCGAAAGAGGCGTCGTCACGGTGGACGGCAAGGACGCGCCCCTCATCAACATCGGCGTTCCCACCTTCTATAAACCCTATAACTTCTATCGCTTCCCGGACTATCAAACGGCAGTCGACGGCGGCGACCCCATGGCAAACGCCGTGGAGAAGTTCACCGACGGGCAGGGCTACTGCGTGACCATCCCCGGCTGGCCCGGAGATACCTTCGAACAGGCAAAAGACGACACGGCGACCAAAAATAACCCTTGGAACAGTGTTACAAGTACCGCGATCCCCGACACGATGCAGGACCCGAACGCGGCATACGATACGTCGAAGGGTTACATCACCTACACCTATGCCGAATATTCCGCATTGACGTGGGCGGTCACCTATTTCCTGAACACCTATGACTGGCAAAACACGGGTCATGGCGGCGTTGAGCTCGAAACCGGTCCTCAGAACGTCTACGGCAACGACCAGTACGACGGCGTGCTCTATCTCCTTCCTTGGCTTGCAGGCAACGACGCTCAGTATCTCGACGAGCTCTCCCAGACCGCGATCAACCCCACCTATGACGGGAAAGCGGTCGAGTCCACCGAATACGGCAATGCGACCTACACGGCTCAGCACAGACAGCTCAACGGCAAATATAAAGATGTCGAAATCCAGTACGGCTTCAACAGCGAGAAGTTCATCGATACCATCGGCGCATTCCACGCTTACGGCTCCGACTGGAACGGCAACTCCAACAACGCGGGCGATACCACCACGACCAAACTCTCCGGCTGGGATCTGTTCTGCACGGGCAACGTGCTCTTCTACGGCGTCGGTACCTGGAACGCGGGCGCTCTGAATGCGACCGACCGCGATTATCTCAAATACAGGCTCATGCCCGAACCCGTCTCCGAAGATTTTGCCCTCGCTTCCTACATCAAGGACGCGGACTATAACATGAGAAGTTATCTTTGGGACGCAGACGAAGGCATCGCCGAGATGACGCTGTTCAGCAGAGAGAACGGCGACTACGGCGACATCGACGCGCCCGACAGCTACACGGGCGAAGAGATCATGGCGAACCAGCTTGCCCGCCAGGATCAATGGGGCGCGCGTATGGACTCCGTCGGCTACGGCGTGAGCGCGCTCGTCGCAGACCAGGGTTGGAAGAAAGACGCGGCGATCAGCTTGGTCGAATACCTCACCGTCGAACCCGAAACGCAGATCTCCCTCACCTACTCGGGCGCACAGCTCCCCAACTTCAAGGGTCAGTGCAAGGACTACTACAACAAGGAAGGCGACTTTGCGGAAATGATCACGCCCGATCCCGACACGAAGGCTGAGTTCGACGCGCGCTATGAAGTCGCAAAGAGAATGTACGACGCAAGCACCAACACCGCAACGAGGGGCATGTCGATCGAGCAGTGGACGCAGCAGAATGCTCCCGATTACGTCTCCAAGCTCAACCCGCAGTACAAGAACGACGCGCTCAGCACCTTCTCCACGTTGGCGCACGCAATGAGAGCTCTCTACCTCGTCGCTTACCTCGAGGCGGACCGCGACCTTTCCCTCCGCATGCAGTACGGTCTGAACGCCACCCGCGACTCGGCAATGTACACCTATAACGACCTCTGGCTCACCAACTTCGACCCTCGCGGCAGCGGTCAGCTTATGGCATACGATCAGCAGACAGTACGTTCGAACATGAGTCAGACCTTGGACAAAACCGTCTACGCCAAGAGCGCGAAGACGGGCGACGACTCCCCGATCCAAGGTTTGAGCTACGGCACGCCCGCATGGTTCTGCCTTGTCAACGGCGCGTTCTCTCAGGAGAAACTTCTCGAAGCCATCAGAGAAGAGCAAAACTTGATCAAATAATTTACCTCGATTCCTTGGGGTCTCCCCTCGCACGGGGGGAGACCTTCGGGGAGAAACATGAAAAATTTGTATAAGGAGGAATCAAGATGGAAGATACCGTAACCGCGGCAGAAGCCAGAGAAGGCAGAGCCGTTGCGGAAGACGCGGTCTTCGACCAAGCAGCGGAAGCCGCTCCTCAGAAGAAGCAGAAAAAGCCCATCAACCAGGCAAAACTGCAAGATAATCTCTGGGGCTGGATTTTCTGTATCCCGCTGATCGTCGGCACCGTTTGGTTCGTTTATATCTGCCTCGTCTTGGCGTTCATGCTCTCGTTTACCGACTATAGCGCTTTCTCTACCATGGCAGACGGCACACAGGCGAGCATCTTCAAGTATGTCGGCGAATGGGCAAAGCACATCATGGTCAATCCCAGTACGGGAAAGACGGCTCCGTTCTATTGGTACACATGGGCGTTCAACAACACGATCATGAGTAAGACCATGACGGGCACGAGACTCAAAGAAATCTGGCTGTATCTCTTTAACACCGTATTCTATATGATCGGTATCCCGATCGGCATGATCCTTTCGATGTTCTTCGCGGTCTGCATGTCCCGCGACATCAAGGGCGGCAACGTATTCCGCGTGCTCTACTACATCCCTTGCGTTGCCAGCAGCGTGTCTATCGTCTTCACTTTCAAAACCATGTTCTCGCAGACGGGCGTTATGAACTCGTTGCTCGGTCTGAGAGGTTACGGGAACGGCGGCGGGTTCCAGTGGGTCAACCTGAGCGGCGCCACCGACCTCACATGGAACAAGATCATCTCCGATACCGGCGGGAAAGTCACTTCGAGAGCGGCGTTCATGAACGAATCGTTCTGGTGCCAGGGGATTTTGACGAAGACGGTCATCATCGTCATGAGCGTCTGGAAAGGGCTCGGCGGCACGATCATTCTATACATAGCGGGTCTCTCGGGCGTGAATGCGGCAACCAAAGAAGCCGCGCAGATCGACGGCGCAAACGGCTGGACGATCTTCTGGAAAGTCACGATGCCCGACCTCTATCCCGTTATCTTCTACAACATCGTCACTTCCGTCATCGGCGGCATGCAGATCTATGCGGAGCCCACGCTGTTTATCGGCGAAAGTTACATCACCTCGGGCTATGTCTCGCTCATCTACAACTATGGTATCGGCAGCGGGGTCAACTCCAAACCGTCGCAGGGCGCTGCCTACGGTATGATCCTCGCCGTCATCATCTTCGTACTCACGATGTTCCAGTTCTGGCTGGATTCGCGCAATAAGGATTAAGGGGGGAAGATTCTATGGAAAACATCGAAACTATGGAAAACCAAGTCCCCGTTTCCGAAGAGCCGCAGTATTCGTCCATCCGCTATGCGTGGGGCGCCGTGCTCGCCTTTTTCGGGATCTCTTCCAGAACGCACCGCGCAAGCAAAAAGCGCGCCAAGTTCGTGGCGGATATCTTCACCTACATCATCTTGCTCTTCGGCGCCTTCCTCATGGTCTATCCCTTCTGGTGGATGATCGCGGGGTCTCTTGCCGATACCGAGATGACGGGCGGCAAAAAGTTGTTGGAATCGTTGATCTGGTGGCCCCAGCAGAGCACCTTTAAGTCGGACTTTGCGGGCAAAGGCGGGATCTTTTTCAACTACCTCTACTTCTTCCAGAACGGCATGAAGCCCATCAACGGTACGCTTACCTTCTGGCGGGTGCTGTTGAATAACCTCGTTTACTCCATCGTGCCAGTCGTGATCGGTGTTATCACCTCGGCTTCCGCGGCATTCTCGTTCGCGAAGATCAACTGGATCGGCAGAAACGCAGTGTTCTATTTCCTGCTCGCGGCGATCATGGTCCCCGGTCCTTCGCTCATGACGGCTCAGTTCGCCATGTACGACGCGCTCGGTTGGAGAGAGAACGGTCTCGTCCTCATCATCCCCGGCATGTTCGGGTCCATCATGACGGCGTTCTTTATCCGCCAGTTCCTGTTCGGGCTTCCGACGTCTATCATCGAGGCGGCGCGTATCGACGGCGCGGGATACTTCCGTATCTTCTGCCAGTTCATCCTGCCCCTTGCAATGCCCGCTATCATGGCGCAAGGACTTCTGTCCTTCATGGGCTGCTGGAACAACTACATGGGTTCCTTCATCATGATCGACGGCAACTCGAATGCGGTCAACCTGCCCCACGCCATTGCGGCAATGGACGGCTACGGCGCGGGCGGCATTATGGATAACCACTACGGCGCGGTCATCGCGGCTTCCGTCGTGTGCGTCCTGCCCGTCCTGATCCTGTTCGCTTGCTTCCAGAAGCTGATCATCGGCTCTCTGATGCTTACGGGTTCCAAGGAGTAAAACCTCATACGGATCGAAAAAACGGAGCTTCGGCTCCGTTTTTTTCGCGCTTAAAGGGAACGCCGAGCGGGAAAGTTTTTCCATTCTCTTGACAAATTTTCCCTACCATATTATAATAAAACCAAGACTTTTGATAAGGGGGAAAGTTATGAAGAAACGTTTTGCTACATTGGCGGGGATCCTCGGTCTGGCTGTCGTTCTCGCCGCCGTAGGTTGCACGGGAGGTGAAAATGAAAATCCTTCGACCTCTTCGGGCTGGTACGATAAGGATATTTGGATGACCGCGGGAACTGCAATTCCCACGGAAGAAGCCGTCCTGCCGACGGACGCGCCCAACCACGGAACCGTCGCCGTGCACGACCCGTCTGTCTTTTACGACGATGTGACGGGCAAATATTACGCCTTCGGCACCCACTACGCCGTGGCGAGCTCCACCGACCTCATCACATGGAAACAGGAAGTGTCGGAGGGCAACACCAAAGCCCTCTATGGCGATGAAGGCGCGGACGTAAAACTCAAAACGCTCAAAGAGACGCTAGGGATCAGCGGCACGCTCGACACATGGGCTCCCGACGTGATGAAGATCGGCAACATGTATTATATGTACCTCTCCGCGACGTCTGCGTTCGGCTCCAACAAATCGGGCATCGTGCGCGTGCGCGCAAATAACGTCATGGGTCCGTACAGAGAAGAAGAGACGATCATCTTTTCGGGCGGAAACGGCGGCGAGCCCAACTGCATCGACCCCGAACTCTTCTACGATAAAGACGGCAAGCTGTGGATGGTGTACGGCTCCTTCTTTGCGGGGGTCTACATCAAGGAACTCGACGAAAAGGGGTTACCCGTCGAGGACGGGTTCGGCACCCTTCTCTGGAAGGGCGACGGCATCGGCGTGGAAGGTCCGTTCATCTTCTATAATGCCGAGACCGACTATTATTATCTCATGACGAGCGACGGCAACCTCAACACCAACTACAACATGCGCGTGGTGCGGAGCAAAAATCCCGACGGTCCTTATGCAGACATCAAGGGCGTAGACCCCACAGCGGATTCGCACAAGGGCGTAAAGCTCGCGGGCAATTACAAATTCAACGGCGGCGGGGCGACGTATGCGCTCGGGCACAACTCCGTCATCAAAAAAGACGGCAAATATCTCGTCGTCTGCCATGTGCGCAACGCGCTCAGCGGCATGCACCACCTCGAAGTCAGGCAGCTTTTCTTTAACAAGGACGGCTGGCCCGTGATGTCTCCCAACCGCTACTGCGGCGAGACAGCCGGCACCGTGACCGAAGAAACGATCGCGGGCGAATACGACGTTATTCTGCATTTTTACGAAACGCAGGAGACGGTCGCGAATTCCGAGGCATATACCTTCGGCGCGGACGGCAAGATCTTAAAGGGCACGGAAGAAAAGGGCGCTTGGGAACTCTCCGACGGGTATTTCGTCAAGATCACGCTCGACGGTACCGAGTATAGCGGCGTTGTCGCTCCCGCAATCAAGGACAACGGGAACAAAGCGGCTTGGTGCATGACGGCGACGTCGGACAACGGCAGACCCATTTGGGCAAACGGGAAATAATCAAGAGCAACGCGCTTCCCCCCGTAATCGGGGGGAAGTTTCGTAAAGGGGGGAAACAATGGCGATCCGTTATCCGAAAAATCCGCATTTCAACAAACTGCAAATGCGCACGTCCGACTATCGGCATTGGCAGGAGGGCAGTGCGCACGACCCCTCGCTCCTCGAATGGGAGGGGGTCTACTATGCCTATTCCACCGATACCTTCGGCGCGCCGAGCGGCTATCAGATCAGAAAGAGCGAGGACCTTCTGCATTGGGAATACGTCGGTCCCGCGTTCGATATGGAAAATACCGCCGAGCGTTACAAACTCGGCAAGGGGGACCTGCAACCCGCCTACGATTGGTGCATGACTTCCGCTTCCGAAGTCGGCTACGGCGTGTGCGCCCGCAAGGACGGGACGATGGCGTTCTGGGCTCCCCACTGCGTGCGCGGCGCGGACGGCAAATTCTGGCTGTACTTCTGTTTAACGGGCTATTTCGGGGGCAGTAAGTCGTGTATCGGGC
>CANRCY010000066.1 GCA_947629225.1 uncultured Clostridia bacterium
AGGGTAGGGATACAGCAGCACTAAACGGAGCCGTGCGTGTGCCATGAGGTAGCTTTGTCGGAGTCACCTGCCGCGTTTCCGCTCCGGTAAGCCGTAACAAAAAAAGCCCTCACAGTTTTTTCGTTTTTCCCGCCCTTTGCGCCCTTTGCGCGAAGGGCTATTATAATAAATTTGATACACCTACGCGCGTGGGCGCGATTCACTATTTTTACAAAGAAATTTCTTGTCGAATCGTTGACAAAACGCAAAACGTGTGGTAAAATCGGCATGCAAACCGCTTTGTTCTGCGGAATAAACGTTTATAGGAGAGTTTTATGAAGAAACTGTTACTGTCTTTCTTTGTGGTGCTTGCCGCCCTCTGCGGCGTGCTTGCATTTACCGCCTGCGAGAAAGACCCCGCTCCGAACCTCGAGCATGTGCACAGCTGGTCGGCATGGACTTCGGACGGGAAAGGAAACCATACCCGCGTCTGCGAGCTTGACGCTTCGCATACCGAAACGGAGAAGTGCGACGAGAGCCTTACCTCCGTCGTGACCGACCCCACCTGCGAAGACGACGGGTACACCACGCACACCTGTACGAAATGCGAGTATTCGTTCCGCGATACCACCGTGGAAAAGCTCGGGCATGATTACGCCTATACCTTCGACAAAGAGACGAAGACCCACACCGCCGTCTGCAAGCGCAACGAAGAACATGTTCTCACTTCGACGGCTTGCTCCTTCGATGAAGGCTTGGTGACCCTCTCCCCCACCTGCACGACGGACGGCGAAAGGACCTTCACCTGCGAATACTGCCAAGGGAGCTACAAGGAGACGGTCGATAAGCTCGAACACGACTGGCGATACACGTTCGACGAAGAGACCCATTCGCACAGCGCCGTCTGCAACAATGACCCGACGCACAAGATCGACCCCACCCCGTGCGACATGACGGACGGGCTCGAAACTGCGCCCACCTGCACGACAAACGGCTTTACGAGCTATATCTGCAAAGTCTGTTTCGGCAAATTCGACACCTATGACGAGGCGACCCAAAAGGCGACGGGGCATTCCTATCCCGACACATGGGAGCCGATGGAGGGCGAGAAGCACTTCCACATCTGCGAAAATCCCGATTGCGGACAGCGGGAAGAAGTCGCATGCTCGTTTTCGGAACAAGTCGTAACAGATCCCACCTGCCTCGACCGCGGCTTTACCACCAAGACCTGCCCCGACTGCAAAGCCACCAAGATCGAGGATTGGAAAGACGCGTTGGACCATAGCTTCGAGGACGCCGAGTACGTTTCCAACCACAACGGCACCCACTACCGCGTCTGCACCCGCCAAGGTTGCGACGAGCGGGACGAAGAGGCTTGCTCGGACTTCACCACGACGCAGAAAAAGGCGACGTGCACCGAAAACGGCACCGAGACCAAGAAGTGCAACGACTGCCACTATGAGACGGTCACCGAGACGGAAACTGCCACGGGGCACGAATTCGAGAACTACAAATACGTCTTCAAAGACGGCAAGCACATGCACACGGCAACGTGCTCGAACCCCGATTGCGAGGAGACGAGTACCGACAACTGCATTTTTTCCGAAGAGAAGATCGTAACTGCCGCGACCTGCATGAAAGACGGTTCCGAAAAGGACGTCTGCCCCATCTGCCAACACGAGGAAATAAAAGTGCTCCCCGCGCTCGGGCATAGCTTCGAGGGCGCAACGTACGTCTCTTTGCAGAACGGCAGACACTACGTCGAATGCACCCGCAAATGCGGCGAAGAAGGCGCAAGGCAGGAATCGCAGTGCACGATGGTCGAGGGGTCGAAGATCCCCAATTCCTGCACGCAGGCAGGCTCCACCGCAGACAAGAGATGCTCTTCCTGCGGCTATACGGAGAAGGGAACGGTGATCCCCGCCAACGGGCACACGTGGAAGAACAACCCGCAAAACGACGGCTGGACGTTCACCGCGGACGGCAAACACAAGCGGGAATGCAGCGTCTGCACGTTCAGCGAAGAAAGGAACTGCCAATATACCGAACAACTAACGGACCCCAAGTGCGACCAAGACGGCGAGCGCGTAAAGACCTGCACGCTCTGCAAAAACGTCGTTAAGGAAACGATCGGGCGTCTCGGGCATGACATCGAAACATATACGTTCGAGTCCCATACGGGAAGCGACGGCGTCGAATATCACTATCATAAGGGCTATTGCAAACGTTGTACGCAGGACGTAAGAGAGGCTTGCCAGCTCCAGGAGATGAGCACGACCCCTGCCACCTGCACGGAAAGCGGCACAAGGACCGTCAACTGCATCCGCTGCGGGCATGTCCATAAATACATCACCGAAGAAGCGAAAGGACACACTTCCTCGGGCGACTACAAGTTCGACGCGGAAAAACATCAGCATTACAGCACCTGCATAAGTTGCGGCGTACAGATCGACCCCACCGACTGCACCCCCGATCCCAAAAAAACGACGGTGCAAAAGCCGACCTGCAACCTCAACGGCTACA
This sequence comes from uncultured Clostridia bacterium, assembly GCA_947629225.1. GTDB lineage: Bacteria > Bacillota > Clostridia > Christensenellales > Borkfalkiaceae > Gallimonas. The sequence goes on from CANRCY010000066.1 coordinate 2,503, forward strand.
CCCTGCAGACCTGCTCGGAATGCGGCAACACGTGGAGAGAGCAGGAAGTCCCCTCTTATCAAGGACACGACTGGGTCGTCAGCGCGGGCTCCTACCTCAAACAATACAATCAGCACGCGGTGCACTGTTCCCGTTGCCCCGCAAGCATGTACGTACCCTGCACCTATCAGATCGAAACCGTTGACGTCACCTGCGAAGCAGACGGCTACACGCGGCAATACTGCACCGCATGCGGCGGCGAATATTCCAAGACGGTCACGCCGACGAGCGGACATGTCTATCATTATGAATACACGGGCGACGGGCAGGACAAGAACACCCACCGCGTCACCTGCGACAATTGCGATCTGAACCGCGAAGACGACTGCACGCTCAAACCCGTCACGTCGGTCGCGACCTGCACGAAGGCGGGCGATAACGACCTCTACTGCACGGTCTGCGAAAACGTTCTGACGCGCGAAGATACTCCCGCGCTCGGGCATATCTTCGAATACAAGTACCTCTATAACGATACCCATCTCCGCACCTGTACGCGTTGCCGCTTCTCCGAGACCGTCAAGTGCCAGATCGGTTACGAGACCCAAACGGGAAATTGCGTCACCCCTACCAAACGGATCGCGACCTGCCGCGACTGCCAGAACTCGACCACGAAGACCATCGCAAATCCCCTCGGGCATCAATGGGAGAAATGGAGCGTCCAAGAAAACGGCGAACATGTGCGCAACTGTCTGCTCTGCGAGACGCAAGAAACGCGCAGCGGGCACGATTTCAGCGAGTCCAACTTCTGCGACTGCGGCTTTGACGGGCTCCTCTACGAAGACGCGGGCGACGGTTTCCGCGTCATCCGCAACCCCGAACTGAAAGACACGGAGAGGATCGTCATTCCCGCGACCCACGGCGGCAAGAACGTCATCGGGATCGGAAGCCGGGCGTTCTGCGACTTTGCGTTGACCGAGATCGTGATCCCCGATACCGTAAAGACGATCGCCGATTACGCGCTCAACTACTGCATCAGGCTCCAAACGGTCACCTTCGGCAACGTGGGAACCGACAACAAAACGATCGATACGGAAGTGACCTCTCAGCTCACCTCGATCGGCGAATACGCCTTGCAGGGAAATAGGGAGCTCGTCACATTCGACCTTCCCGAAACCCTGACTTCGATCGGCGCTTACGCGTTCGACAAGTGCGCAAACTACGACGATTTCACCGTTCCCGAAGGCGCCGACGAGATCGGCAAGGGCGCGTTCAACGGGACCAAGCACGTCAACGACGCGAAACTCGAAGGAGACGCGCTCTACCTCGGCAAGCACCTCATCCGCGTGACAGAGAGCCACAAGGGCGCGTTCGAGATCAAGAAAGGCACCCTCTCGGTCGCGGAAGGCGCATTCGAAAACTGCACGGGGCTCACCGATCTCACGATCTATGCGGGCATTCTGAGATTCGACAAAGACGCGTTCAAGGGTTGCACGGGGTTGTCTTCCGTCGTCTTCCAAAAGGAAAGGGAAGATCAGAGCTCGGACGAACTCTTAAAGGCATGGTTCAAGATCGCTTTTGAGAACGACGACGCGAGCCCGCTCAATTACACCCACTCGTTCCACATCGTCGACCTGCAGGGCGACATCAAGATCCCCGAAGACGCGACCTATATCCCCGTGGGGACCTTCCGCGGCGACGACATCAAGACCGTCGAGATCCCCGATACCGTAACGCACATCGGCGCAGCCGCGTTCTTCGGATGCACCTCGCTCACGAGCGTAACGATCCCCGACACGGTGATCTCCATCGGCGCGTATGCCTTCTACGGCTGCACGGAGCTTGAAACCATTACCTTCAAATCCGTGACGAGCGAAACGCAGAGAAAGGAATCTTACTTCATCGGCGAGAACGCCTTTACGGGGACCAAATACTACAAGACCGCGTCGCATTGGGACGAACACGGAATTCTCTACATCGGCAAGCACCTCATCAAGGCGAACTCGGGCAAAGCGGCAGTCGTCGATACGATCGCGGCTGTACCCGACCTTGCCCAAATGGCGGCGATCCCCGAAGAGGTCGCAATTACGACGGGCGAGATCGCGATCAAGGATGATACCATCACGATCAGCTCCCGCGCGTTCCAAGGTTGCGATCAGGTGGAAAAGGTCACGATCGGCGAAAAGGTGGAATTCATCGGTCAGCAGGCGTTCAGCGGCTGTTCGAAGCTCTCGAAAGCCATCATAAAAGGCAAGGCGAACTTCCTCGCGTGGTCCTTCTACCCCGGCACGACCAACCATTACATCGGCAGAAGCGTCAACCCGAACCCGAACGGAGACGAAAAGTCGCAGTCCGATATGGCGCATTGGCTCACGGCGGGCTATCCGGGCGAATGGTCCCGTCTCGTTACGGCGTAAGTTCAAGTGCAAATAAGTAGCATAAAAAGGCGCCCGTCCCTTTTGGGACGGGCGCCTTTTTACGATTCAAAACAGCTCCCTTACTTCATAAAGGCGAGGAATGCCTTGTAGTTGCTGTACACGTCCGCCTTCGAGACGAGCTCCCAAGGCGCGTGCATGGAGATGACGGGAACGCCTAAATCGACCGTGTCGATGTTGAGCTGTGCGACGAACTTCGCGACCGTTCCGCCGCCGCCGATGTCCACTTTGCCGAGTTCCGCCGTCTGCCACACAACGCCGCCTTCCGCGAACATTCTGCGCACTTCTCCCACGAATTCGGCGTTCGCGTCGTTCGAGCCGCTCTTGCCCCGCGCGCCCGTAAATTTGCACATCGCCGTCCCGCAAGAGAGAATGGCGGAGTTCATCTTCTCGTACACGCCCGCAAAGTTGGGGTCGTATGCCGCCGTCACGTCGGACGAAAGGCACTTGCTCGCCGCGCGCACTTTGCGGAAGTTCGCCCCGAGCGCAAGGGAGATCTCCTCCATGAGGTCCTCATACACCTTGCATTGGATGCCCGTCGTCCCCTCGCTGCCGATCTCCTCTTTGTCGACGAGCATGGCGAGCACGGTGTGCTCGGTCTCGTTCCCGATGACCGCGGTGAGCGCGGGATAGGCGCAGACCCTGTCGTCGTGCCCGTATGCGCCGATGAGCGAGCGGTCGAAGCCGATGTCGCGCGCGCCGTAGGCGGGCACGGCGGAAAGTTCGGCGGAGAGGAAGTCCTCTTCGGCGACGCCGTATTTTTCGTGCAAGACGGAGAGCACGGAGAGCTTGATCTTATCCGAGACCTCTTTATCGGCGTACGGGAGTCCCCCTACGACCACATTGAGCTGTTCGCCCTCGATGAGTTTGCTTGCGTTCCCGCTCATCTGCTCGCCGCCGAGATGGGGCAGAAGATCGTTGATGTAGAACACGGGGTCTGCGGGGTCCTCGCCGACGCGCAGAGTGACCTTTTCGCCGTTTTTGAGCATGACAACGCCGTGGAGGGCGAGCGGGATCGCCGTCCACTGATACTTTTTGATGCCGCCGTAATAATGGGTCTTGAAGAACGCCATTCCGCTGTCTTCATAGAGGGGGTTCTGCTTGATGTCGATGCGGGGCGCGTCGATATGGGAGGCGATGATCCGCATGCCGTCCTCTTCCAAATTCTTTGTCCCCACGCGGAACACGACGACGGATTTGCCGCGGTTGACGAAGTATTTCTTATCGCCCGCTTTGAGTTTGTCGCCAAAGCGGTATTCGGTAAAGCCCTTTTCTCTTGCCGCGTGCACGGCGAAATCGCACGCTTCGCGCTCTGTTTTTGCGGCGTCGAGGAAGGCTTTGTACCCTTCCGCGTAATCGAAGATCGCCCTGCGCTCTTCCGCGTCCGCCGTCTCATAATAGTTTTGCTTTTTATAGGCGAGTTGCTCCATCAGCTCCTGCCCTTTTGTCTGTTCGCTCATATCGTTTCCTCACTTTTTCAATGATTTTTGATTTCAAGTAGATTATGGCGGTCATGAAGAGATCTCTCTTGCATGCTGTATTTTGCGGCGCATTTTTCTGTCCCTTCCCGCCTCAATCTTACAACGGTCCCACTCCTCCTTCATCAATTCCGCGAACAGAGTGCGCAGCTCGTCGGATGATGCACGGATTTCCGCATAGGTCTTATTTTCGAGGAGCTCCCGAATTTTGTTGTCCTTCTCGTAGGGACCGTTTCCGGGATTGATGCGCACGAGGATCTGGTTCTTGACCAAATGAAATTCCCGCGCCTGTTCTGCGTCCAAGGTCTCATAAATATCCGTAAACGTAAGCAACCGTGCGCTATGCCCGCGCATGCTCTCGATCCATTCCATCCGATTGCTCGTGATCATTTGCGAATAGAATGTTTGGACGGTCTGGTGCCTCGTGATCAAGCTGATCACAAGAGAAATTCCTGCGGCAATGACCGCACTGATCAATGGAAGCAAAATCTCTACCATCTTCAACCTCTCGAAGACAATGCGGGATCACCGCTCAAACTGCTCTTCATTATAGCACATTCCTCTGTAAAATGCAACGATAAAACCGTCATTTCGAGCCGTCCGTCGTTCTAAAATTGTCACGTCGACTATACGCAACCGCCGCCCCCTCCATTGGAGGGGGATTAAGGGGGTGGGCATAACTGTCATTCCGAGCGTAGTCGAGGAATCTCTACTTTATTATAAAAATGCGAGATTTCTCGATTCCGCTTCGCTCCACTCGAAATGACAAAAAGCCCTTGGCGCCCCTTGCAGGGGAGCTGTCGAGCGAAGCGAGACTGAGGGTGGAGCGGCGCCATTTCTCCTCAACAGCCCAGTGGGCTGTGAGGGGCGCCGCGACAGGAGCGTTGGCAAACGCGACGGGGTTTTGGCGGTCCCTGCCGCCAAAACTCACGGAAAACCCTTTCCCCCGCTACGCGGGTACTTTCCCTAAAAGGGACAGCAAGAGCCTCGGCGGGTTCTAAATATCGTCCCGACCGATGAGATAATCTACGGATGTATGAAAATAATCGGCAAGCGTCATCAGCATTTCGATGCTCGGTTCTTGCTTCATCGTCTCCCATTGGCAAACGGTCGTCTTGCTCACGCCTAAAACTTCCGCGAGTTGCTTTTGCGTAATACCCCGCTCTCTGCGAAGTTCTTTTAATCTTTTCCCGAATCTGTTCATGGGAAAATTATAAAATAAATTCCGAAAAACGGGTTGACAATTCCGAATTTCGGAATTATACTATAAGTAGCGGTATTGTTTGGGGAC
>CANRCY010000067.1 GCA_947629225.1 uncultured Clostridia bacterium
ATGTTGTGCCCGCCGCCGTGATACTTGATCGCAAGGTTGTTGATCCCGAGGAAACGGGAGCGCAGGCGCACGCGGATATTGCCCTTCGCCTTATTTTCGATGAAAGCCACCCAAATCAGACTTCCGCGGATCTTGGAAAGGTCGCCGACGACGTCGCTCGCCGCCTCGAAGGTGAGCAAAAACCGCTTTTGCATCTCTTCATTCATATAGATCGACGCGACCCCGTTCGGGGAAATGCGAATGTTGTCATACACATACGATTTCAGCTTTAACGCGCCGAAATCCTCCACATAGAGGTGCGCAAAGAGTTTTTCGTAATCTACCCCGCAATCGAGCAAAGCGCCCGCGAGACGCAACGTTTCGCCCCTTACGCCCTCGAAACGGAACCTGCCGCTGTCTGTCACCATGCCCATGTAAATGTAGGTCGCCGCTTCGGAGGTCATCTTCAAACGGTCTTTGAACGTGAAATAAAAATCGGCGATCATTTCACAGGCGGACGAACGGAAGTCTTCCACCCAATTCAAATCCCCGTAGGGGTCGGCTTCGATGTGATGGTCGATCTTCACGATCTCCTTCGCCTTGGAATAATTCCCGTTGGAAATGCGCTTTCGCGTGCCCGTATCGATGACGATGAGCAGTGCGTCTTGATAATCGCTCTCCGCCGCGGTATCTTCCCCGCCGCAAAAGGCGAGATAGTCCGAATAGTCTTCGTTGACGAGAAGAATGCGCTTTTGGGGGTAGGTGGCGCGCAAAATCCCCACAAAACCCATGGTCGAGCCGACTGCGTCGCCGTCGGGACGGATATGACGGGAGACGATGATCGTTTGGTAGCGTTCGATCTTTTCCAAAATGCTCTGTTTGACTGTTTCGTTCATGCAAGTTCTCCTGCGCTCAATTCGTCGAGATCGTTCAAAAGTTTCATTGCCGTCTCCTTATCGGGAACGGTGCACCCGCTCGCCTTCTTGTGCCCGCCGCCGCCGTATTTTACGGCAATGGGGTTGATGTTGTAACGGTTGGAGCGGAGCTCCGCGTGCACGCCGTCGTCGGCTTCGGTAAAGTTCACCCAGACGAAGACGCCCTTGATGTCGTGCATGAGGCTGACAAGCCCCGAGGAGACCACGGGCGCGGCGTCGCTCCCTTCGGGAAGATCTTCTTTGGCGGTATAGATGTATGCGACGTTGTGCGGCGTGAATTTGATCTTGTGCATGTTGTCCGCCTTCTCGATGATCTCCGAAAAATCCTCCGCATACAAATTGTAGTAGAGGGTATTCAGGTCGACGGGCTGGGAGAGAAGAAATGCCGCAAGCTCGAAAGTGCGCGCGCTGACGGAATCGAAAACGAACCTTCCGCTGTCCGTTACCATTCCCATATAGAGATAGGTCGCGGAGAGAGGGGAGAGTTGCAGCTTGCATCGCTTGGCGAACATCGCCACAAGCCCGCAAGCGCTTTCGTAGGTGCTGTCTACAACGTCGAGATCGGCGATCTTTTCACAGTAGATGTGATGATCGAAGCGTAGGGTCCGTTCGGCGAGGCGGTAGCGTTCATCGAAGATCATGTGCGAAGCGCCGCAGTCGAGAATGACCGCAAGCGCGCCTCGGTAGGTCTCATCGGGGATTTCGTCAAAGCAAACGTCGATAAAGGGGAGGCGGGTCGCAATATCGCCCACCATATAGACCGTCTTCGAAGGAAAATTGTCTTTGATGAGGTAGTATAGCCCCAGCTGGCTGCCGATCGCGTCGCCGTCGGGGTGCGCATGGCGATGAATGATAATTGTGTCATATTTTTTTATCAAATTCAAGGCTTTTCTGAACATTTTGCCGCATTGCTCCTTCTTTTTGTGATATTCTGAAAAATAATTGTATCACATTTACATTCCTTTGTCAACCCGTTCGCATTCGACTTGACAAACCCGCGCCGCAGAAGTATAATAAGTCACGTTAGAGTGAGGTCGGAATATGAGAAAATACAGAATCCGCGTCGGTCTCGACGTTGACGATACCATTTATGAGTGCAATTCGTATGCCGTTTCTATCATCAACAGCCGTCATCCCGACGAAGAACCGATGAAAATAGAGGAGATCACCTATTGGGGCGGAAGCGGCAGACATGCGGACGAACGCATTGCGCTCTACTCCGATCCCGAATTCGTACGGACGCAACCCATTACGGAGGGCGCGCAGGAGTTCGTCAAAAAACTTTCGCAGATCGCAGACGTTTTCTTTATCACTGCCGTGCCCGCCGCCTGTATGAGCGCCCGTGCCGAACGCCTCGTAAAGGATTTCCCCGAAATTCCCGCCCGCAACATCATTTTGGGGACGCGGAAAGACATTATTTCTCTCGATATTATGCTCGATGACGGCGCGCACAACATTTCGAGCTCCCGCGCGGCGTACCCCGTTCTCTTCCGCAAGCCGTGGAATACGGGACTCTCGGGACTGCTTTCCGTCAACAGCTACGATGATTTCCTGCACTTTTGCGAAATGGTGCGCAATTCCTTCGCCGAGAGCTTTCCGCAGTTGAAGGACGGCGGGGTCTTGTGTCTGGTCGGTCCCTCGGGGTCTTCGAAAACGGAGATCGCGAACGGTCTTACCAAGCTCGAAAGGTTCGAAAAGCCGCTGACGTCTACGACCCGTCCGCGCCGCGAAGGGGAGGGGGAGAATTCTTACCGCTTCATCGGCGAGGCGCAGTTCATCAAAGAAATGAAGGCGGGCAGTTACATCGAGACGACCGTTTACAGCGGTTACCACTTCGGCACGTCGGAAAAAGACATCAAACCCATTGTCGACAGGCACAATATCGCCGTCATTCCGATCGATATTTGCGGCGCGATCACCTTAAAGAACCTTTACCGCCACCGCGCCTTGCTCGTGTTCGTGCGCAGAGACCGCGCCGAAGCGATCAAGAGGATCATCAGCAGGGACATCGACCTCGACGATAAGACGCGGCGGATCATGTCGCTCGACTTTGAGTACAGAAACAGCGAAGTCTGCGATACGGAGATCAATGTAGACGACGATATCGAGAAAACCATCGGGCAGATCGTGGAGCTCTGCTTTTCGCAAAGCGATTTTCCGTCTTGATAATTTTGCAAAAACATACCCAATCGCCTTGCTTTTTTCTTCGGCGTATGGTATAATAGTTGTATCTTGTGCATTTGCACAAGAGCCATGGGGGTATAGCTCAGTTGGTAGAGCGCTTGAATGGCATTCAAGAGGTCACGTGTTCGACTCACGCTATCTCCACCAAAGAGCGGGCGGCACTTATTGTGCCGCCCGCTCTTTGGTGAAATGACGTACCGCTCGAACATGTGCTTCACGTGGACGCCCCGCCCGCGCGTTCTTTAAGTTATCGAAGGGCGGCACGAGCGGGCTTGCCCGCGAAGTACTCACGCTATCTCCACCACGTCGCTTTGCCGCTCCCTTTTTCAAAAATTCTTTGCTTCGTAAATCTGTTTTGGGAGCCCATTTGCATTGCGAAGATATTCGCCTCGCCCGCTTGATTTTCGTGTTGATTTATGATATCATGAAAATATGACATACGTGCAGTGGGGTGAATTATGAAACAGAAACCGATTATCTTGTCCTGTTTATCGTTCTGCGTCACATTTATCGGGGCGTTTTGCGTCGGACTCGCGCTTGCGCTTTCGGAGTGTTACACCGCGGTGGAAGAATTTTACGAGTTTCCTCTGTGGCTTAAAATCATGTTGATCAGCGGCATTTGCCTTGCCCTTTTAGGGATTGTGGTGAGTTTTGTGTTCAAAAACAGAACGAATACGTTTAAGTTTGCGCTGTTTATCGAGGGCGGTGTGTTTTTGCTCGGCATTGTATGCGCCGCTTTTGTCCTGTTACGGGAAGAGACCGCTTTCAAAGAGGCTGTCGTTTGTGCGGCTCCCGTTTTGCTTGCCGTGGGGGCGATGTGTTTTTGTTCCACGCTCATCGGAATATGCAAAAAGGGAAAGTAACAGCGATGAGAAAATGCTTTCTCGCAATTTGTGCCGCGCTTGTCCTACTGTTCTCCTCTGTCGGCATGACGGCATGTCTTCCTGCGGGGTTTTTTGTCGATTCGGACGAGGACGACGCGCTTCATAAACTCGAAATCTTTCTCGACCGTCTGCAAAACGAGGACAAAGAAGGGCTCAAAGAACTATTCGCGCCCAACGCCATTGCGGGGCTTTCGGGCTTCGACGAAAGTCTCGACGCTCTGTTGGAATATTATGACGGAGAAATCCAATCTTACACAAAGCACGGTTTAATTACGGATAGAGACAAGGATAGCGGTATTGAGCGGAAATGGTATGTCAAGTCGAGCGATGTGACAACGACGACCGACGTATTCCGCATGGCGTTCTATTGGTGCGCCAAAGACACGGGAGATAAGGGGAATGTAGGAATTACAAGTTTTTATATTCTCAGATTCAAAGACGATCCCAATCCGAAATATTCTTATGGGGGAGACGGATTGAGAACTCCCGGGATCAATATCGGAAAAGTGTATCTTTTTGACTTGCCCGATGACGAATGAATTCAACAAAATGATATAGAAATAGGGGAGTCGGACTTTCTAAAAATTTTTAATGTTTTATCTTGACAAAACGGCGCATAAAAAATATAATAGAATCATCTATCGGAGGTGAACACAAATGAAATATTGTACCAAGTGCGGCGCGCAGATCTTTGATGAAGCGATCTTTTGTCCGAAATGCGGCGCTCCGACCCAAGATGAGACAGACAAAACCTCTGCAACGCTCACACTCGTTGCCAAGATCTTTATGATCATCGGGTGCGTTGTCCAGGGCGCATATCTGATCCCTCTTTGTTGGACGATCCCCATGACGGTCAGCTACTTCAAAAGCGTCGAAAATCATCAGCCGATCAGCACCGCGTTCAAAGTGTGCTCTTTGATTTTTGTCAGCCCTGTGGCAGGGATCATCATGCTTTGCCAGGACGACATGAAAAACATTATGCAATAACAGACACATCGAGCACAAAAACCCGCGCCATAAGCGCGGGTTTTTCCTATGACAGCGGAATCAGTCTGCTTTGAACGGGTAATAGTCGGAAACCCAACGGTAGGTTTTGAGATAGCCGTATGTACCGAACCATTCGACCGTTTTCTGTTCTTCCGAGAGGGAAACGCGTTCATAAACGCCGAGGAATTCGTATTCATTTTTCTTATTCTTTACGAAAACAACGCGAGTTGTTGTATCGGAAAAATCATGAAGATAATCGTAAGTGCGGGTCTCCCAAAATTCTTTGATCGTTTTTTTGTCGTAAGAAATTTCATTGCTCCAACGTCCGCCTTTTGTGCCGTTCAGGTTGCTGTGGGCAATACACCATACGCTGTATCCCTCCGAGGTTGCGGAACGGGCATAGAGGGGCTGCCCTTGTTTTCCGAATTGAGAGCCTTGTGAAGTATCCCAACCGAATTGTTCGGCGTAATTTTCGTAAATTTTTTTGCTATTTGTGCCGCACGGCACGCCGCGAGAAAGGCATGTTTTGTAGATGTTTTCCATTGATTTTCTCCATTTTTTATTATTTTTCGGCATAAATCCGATGTTTTTGACCTAAAAAAATCGTTATTTTTTCGTATATTACAAACTCGATATATGTGGGGAACGGTTTACGTGTCAACAGGGTCATTTCTCCTCGGTATTTTCAGAAGACCTTGATGGCATTTTTGCGGCGTCGCAAAGGATCAAAGCACCTACGATACTGTTCAAAAATAGCAACGTAAGGATTCCGAAGAAATAGCCGACGCGACGATGTTTTTTGATGCAAATGATATAATATACCGTCATGGGAATCGTCCAAATTGCCGGGATCCACGCAAGACATAAAAGTGTGGTGTGAAGTAGCATTAAATATTTGATCGGTTCTTGCAGATAGGTTATCTCCGTTAATTGAATCGTGCTCCCCGCGGACGACTTAGGATCATTTGTCGGTTTGCTTTTTTCGAGCTCATTCAGTATAGACTGAATTTGTTCAATTTCGGAAGCGCTTAAAAGAATGTCGCTGTACGAGCTCAGAATTTTGCGAAAAGCATATTCCGAAGCGCCTGCGGCAATGATCCGTTTCGCGGCAAGCAGACGTTCCGACCTTTCTGCAGACGAATAATTTTCTTCCACTTCGATATCAGGCAAGGGGAGGAGCGTAATCGCACGATAATATTTTATAAAAAAACGAATCCCGCAAACCTCGATATTTTGCGCGTAGACCGCTTCGGCATTTATTTCATGTTGCCGACCTTTCGCGGCGCTGATCTTTTGTTGCGTTTCGTCCGCCTTCTTTTTCTCTTTGAGTTTCTGCTCGATAATAAATACAGGTGGGTTTAGAAGCCATGTCCGTTTGATAAGGACAAGATTATACAGCAAAAAGCCGTCGGCAATATATATGAAAAAATGCGCCAACAAAAACATGCCGCATGTAGAGGCAACAAGCATTGTGTTTTCATAGAAAGGAAACGGCTCGCCAAAGTATGACCACGGGATTCCAAAGCAAAGCCTTGAAATGAGAAACCACCAGGGAACAAACGACAAACAAACCGTTGTGATCAAATTCGCCATATCATTATTATTTGCTGTTTGTTTCGTAAAGTAATTATCTGATTTTAATGTCCCGAGCAGGGTTACAAGCGGAATAGTTATCAGATATATATAAAAAAAGCACAAAGTTAAAATTTTGCCCCATAAATCCAGATTAAGAGAAGAGGTGATTTGATTCAAAGAGAAAAGGTCAAAGCAGTTTGCAATTCCGACCAGCACGGAAAAAGCAAGTGATATTGCGGATAGGACTTTAACAACCAAAAAATTTCCTTGTATTTTTCTGTTATCGTATTTGCCAAGAAGCATTTAGTTTTTCCTCCAAAAAAAATGCGCCAACCGAAGTTGACGCATACAAAACGCAAACTCCGATTGTCGCCAAACAAGTTTATATGCGGTACAGTTTCTCAACACCGATATAATGGAATTTGCATTTTTGCAGAATTCAAGTATCGGTGTTGCAGAGGCAGGATATACCTCTCCCCTTCAAATAAAATTATACAAAAAAACTGTACGCCTCCTTCAAAGAAATATAAACTTGTTTGGCATATTTAGTATACCATAAAAAATGGCATTTTGTCAAGAGGGGTAAAAATTTTTTTGGAAGAGGAATTGACGAGATTACTTCGGAGCGGACGCTCCTCGTGCCGCGCTTAGAGAGAAGGCTCCCGAAAAAGATTGCGAAGCAAGATTTTTCGGGAAGAGGTGGCGTCGCTACAAGGAAAGCCTTTTGAAAGGCGCAAAAAAGTGGCGAACGGCGACGAGAGCGGGGCGAACTCGGCACGATTTTGAGTGGTTCGTTATCTCCGCCATGCAAAAAAGGACGGCGTAGCCGTCCCTTGCATGGGCATTGAGCGAACCGAACGAAACGAGATTACTTCGTCACTACGTTCCTCGTGCCACGCTTAGAGAAACAGAACTGCGCGTGGGGCGAACTCGTGACCGCTGCGTTGTGAACGCAGCGCTCTACCAACTGAGCCATATCCCCAAGTTTATGAATGACCCACCCCCTTAGTCCCCCTCCGAGGAGGGGGTTCTTTTGGAGATAGGGCTCCAAAAA
>CANRCY010000068.1 GCA_947629225.1 uncultured Clostridia bacterium
GGACATTCAAGTCACCGCATAAAACAAAGGTTGACAATACAAAGAAAAGGATTGTGGGTCGCGCAGAGAAGAGGATTCGAACCTCCGGTAAGTTTTTGACCTACACACGATTTCCAATCGTGCTCCTTAAGCCTCTCGGACATCTCTGCAAGAAACAACCGTTATTTTACACGAAACATAAAAAAATTGCAACTGTTTTCCATGGGTTTTTCGGATATTTTTTGCCGGCGGCTTTTTCCTTTTCTTGAACGCCTTGCCGCTCCCTTTCGGACAAATTGCGAAAAAATCCTTTACACGGAAGATTTTTTGGTATATAATATACGGTAGGATAATGTTTCGGTAGAACGGACGGGAAAGAGGCGCGCAAAATGCGGGTGGTTTTCGATCATTGGAAATATATCTTCAAAAATCTTTGGTTTGTATTGCCCTTTGCGATCATGCCTTCGATTTTTCTTGCGCTCTCCGTCGACTTCGAGGGGGTGTATTTCCTCGCGCGCAAATTTTTCAGGGCGGATTTCGACCTCGAATACGTCGAGATTCTCCGCGCGTGGAGCTTTTTCCGCTTCGATTCGGTGCTGGGAGCCGTTTACAGCGTCCTTGCCATCGTCTGTATCGTCATTTTCAGTTCTCTTCTGCTCGCATTTGTGGAAAAACACATGCGCATCGGGAAGAGAACGCTGAGCGGCGTCTTTTCCCAATTCGGCGCGCATATCTGGTCGTTCATCGGGATCACGCTTCTCTTCACCGCCGTATACGAGCTTTGGGCGGTCGTGCTCTCCGCGGTGCTCTTTGCCGTCGCGGCGATCGGTTCGCGCGGCTTTGCCTGTTTCCTGTTTGTATTCGTCTCCCTCGTCTTTATGGGGGTATTGCTCTTTTTGATCTCCATCTGCTACCTGTGGTTGCCCTGCATGCAGATCACGGGATTCCGCGCGTACGGCGCTTTCCTGTATTCCTACCGTCTCTCGCTGAGAGCGCGTTGGAGACTGATTTTGTCGATGCTCATCACTTATGCGCCCTGTTTCCTCCTGACCGTCGGGTTTTCGTTCACGCCCGTCGCCCTTGCGAGGATCGTCGCATTCGTGATGTTCGTATTCGCCTATCTGAGTTTTTGCGTAAGGATGGAATCTCTCTATTTCGAGATGGATAAGCTCGACAGAGAGGATCTTCTGCGTAGCTATCGGGAGCTTTGATATGAGATTTCGCAACGCAATCCGCCTCTTTATCAATAATTTCGGAAACACGTATAAACTACTGCTTTTCCGTATCGTGACCGACGCGATCTTTCTCAGCCTTTCCTATGTGATCGTCACGCTCGGTCTGCACACGATTTTCGGCAGTGCGGAAGCGCACGAAGTCGTTTCCCTCATCGGGGAATTCTTCAAATCCTTTTCCGCGGCAGACATCGAGTTTCTCTCCTCGTTCAGCGAGAGATTGACGCAGGCGATCGCAAACCTGCTCTACCTCGCGGGGACGAACATCGGCTCTATCGTCGGCTCGGTGATCGGCGTGGCGGCGCTCTATCTTCTCGCGCGGTTCGTCGACGGGACGGCGTTGCTCGCCATCGGGACGGGACTCAACGACAAAATGGCGACGTACGGCAATACGCGGTTCGTCTCGGCATATTTCAGAAACCTTGCCAAGGCGACGCTCTACCACGTCGTCTATGTGCCCGTCTCCTTCGTGTACGACCTCTTCGCGCTCGTGGCGTGCTGGTTTTTCTTCTTCTTTACGCCCTCTCTTCTGCCCTCGTGGGGGATTTTGCCCGTCCTGATCGGGTTGGCGCTCTCCATGGCGGCGTTCATCGGGCTCGAAGCCTTGAAAATGACCTTCATTTCGGCATGGATCCCCGGGATCGTGACGGACGGGAAGGGGGTCTTTGCCGCCTGCCGCGACAGTTTCAGGAGCACAAAGGGGTTCGGCGCGCGGTTCTCGAACTTCTTTATCTCCATTTATCTCATCGTGATCGTAAACGTTCTCTGCGCGGGGTGCACCTTCGGGAGCTCCTTGCTCATCACAATCCCCGCGAGCTACGTCTTCTTGCTTGCGCTCCAATTCGTCAATTATTATGAAGACACGGGGAAGAAATTCTTCCTTTCCTATCGGAAGATCTCGGGCGCGGACGGAAAACCGGAGGGAATGGGGGACTGAAAAGGGTAAAAATCTCTCAAATGGGGGAAGGAGAAAAAATGACATATCGGCAAAATTACCAAACATGGTTGAACGATCCTCGGCTTCCCGAGGCATGCAAAAAGGAGCTCGCCGCCATCGCTTCCGACGAGAAGGAAATGGAGTACCGCTTCGGCGGGGAACTCGAATTCGGTACGGCGGGCATGCGCGGCATCATCGGCTGCGGCATGAACATGATGAATGTGTTCACCGTCATGCGGGCGACGCAGGGTCTCTCCGAATACATCAAAACATTGGGGCGGGAAGCCATGCAAAGGGGGGTCGTCATCTCCTACGACACGCGGAGAAACAGCCGCCTGTTTGCCGAGAGGTCGGCGGCGGTACTCGCGAAAAACGGCATTAAAGCCTATCTTTTCGACGACGTTCACCCCGTTCCCATGCTCTCCTATGCCGTGCGCTATCTCCATGCGATCGCGGGGATCATGATCACCGCCTCCCACAATCCCAAGGAATACAACGGGTACAAAGTCTACGGCGAAGACGGCGCGCAGATGTCTCCCGAGGCGACCGCGGTCGTCGTAAAATACATCGGCGAGATCGGCGACTATCTCTCCGTCACGGGGGAGGAAAATAGCCCGCTCATCGAAAAAGTGCCCGCAGAGGTAGACGCGACCTATCTCGAAGCGCTCTCCAAGCTCACCCTTTCCGAAGAAGCGGTCAAAAAGTGCGGCAAAGACTTAAAGCTCGTCTACACGCCCGTGCACGGTTCGGGCTATCTCCCCGTCACTGCCATTTTGAAAAAGCTTGGCATCAACGTGACGGTCGTCGAAGAGCAGACGACGAAAGACACCGAATTCTCGACGGTCAAAGTGCCCAACCCCGAGTTCAAAGAAACGCTCTCGATGGGCATTGCGCTCGCAAACAAAATCCATGCGGACGTCGTATTCGGCACCGACCCCGACTCCGACCGCCTCGGCGTCGCCGTCAAGGACGAAAAAGGGGAGTTCCTTGCGCTTTCGGGCAACCAGGTCGGCATTTTGCTCCTCGACTATATTCTTACGCGGCTCAAAGAGGAGAACGCTTTGCCCGACAATGCGGCGGTCGTCAAGTCGTTTGTCTCCACGGGGATGGCAAAGGCGATCTGCGAAGAATTCGGCGTGGCGCTCTTCGAAACGCCCGTCGGTTTCAAGTTCATCGGCGAAAAGATCAAACAGTGGGAGCAGGACGGCTCGCATACCTATGTGTTCGGCTTCGAGGAGAGCTGCGGGTATCTCCGCGGCACCCATGCGCGGGATAAAGACGCCGTGGTCGCAAGCATGCTCTGCGCCGAAATGGTCTGCTACTATACCTATATCGGGAAGACGGTCTACCAAAGACTGCAAGAAATCTACGCAAAGTACGGGTATGTGCTCGACCGCAACATCTCCATCCAATATTCGGGGCTCAACGCCATGAAGGAGATGAACGCCGTCGTGGACGCGCTCAAAACGGTGAACGTCGAAAAATTCGGCTCCTTTGCGGTCGAAGCGGTGCGCGACTATTCCAAGGACGTGCGCCGCGCCAAGGACGGCACGGTCTCCGCGCTGAACATTCCCAAATGCAACTGCGTCTACTATGAACTTGCGGGCGGCAGTTTCGTGTGCGTAAGACCTTCTGGCACCGAACCCAAGCTGAAGATCTACTTCTCGATCCGCGCGCGGGACGAGGGGGCGGCGGAAGCCGAACTCGCCCTCGTAAGGGCGGATGTGGAAAAATTGCTCGCCTCTGTCAAGTAAATTTGCTTGACACACAGGAGCCTGTCAAGGAAAATACCTTGACAGAGAGCGCATAGCCGTCAAGGAAAATACCTTGACAGGGTAACATTATGGACATCGGATCGTTATCGCAAAAATTCGGCGTAAATGCGGAAGTGGGGAAAGAGGGAAACTTTCCCCGCTTTTTGCAGTCGGTAAAGGGGAAGCGGGTGCTCGTCGTCACAGACGAAAACACCCTGCCCATTTCCCGCGAGATCGTAACTTCCTTAACAAAAAACGGCTCTGCCGTGTTGCCGCTCTCCTTTGACGAGCGCGAGCCCGTCGCGGACGAGAGGACGGTCGAAGCGGCTCGGTCGGCGGGAGAGGGCGCGGACTATCTCCTTGCCGTCGGCGCGGGCACGCTCAACGACGTCTGCAAGCGCGCGGGATTTCTTTTGGGCAAGCCGAGCGGCGTGTTCGCCACCGCGCCTTCGATGGACGGATTTACTTCGGGCGTGACCCCGCTCATCGAAAACGGGTTCAAGATCACCCGCGGCGCGCAGGTCGCAAAGGACATTCTCATCGACTACTCTGTCCTGAAAGCCGCGCCCCGCATGATGATCGGCGCGGGCGTGGGGGACATCCTGGCAAAGTACTGCTGCCTGACCGATTGGCGCATTTCCTCCTATCTCACGGGGGAAGCGTACAACAGGGAGGCGGCGGAGCTCATGTACGAAGCCGTAAAGGCATGCGACGGGAGCGTGCCCGCTTTGGTGCGCGGCGAAGAGCGCGGCGTGGAACTTCTCATGGAAGCCCTGCTCATATCGGGCTACGCCATGGTGATCGCGGGCAATTCCCGCCCCGCTTCGGGCGCGGAACATCACATGAGCCACTTCCTCGAAATGGACTTTCTCCGCCGCGGCGAGCGCATCCCGCTCCACGGGGTAAAGGTGGGGCTCGGCACGGCGGTCTCGCTGTGGCTGTATCATCATTTGAAGGAGTTCCCCCCCTTCGAGGGGTGCGAAAAGGTGTATGCCGAGGCGGAAAAACTGCCCGAGCCGCAGTACATTTTGAACATTTTGGGAAGTTTGGGCTGTCCCGTCCGCTTTTCCCGGCTCGGCGTCCCGCGCGAAACGGTGCGGAAAATGCTCTTCGAGGCATACAAAATCCGCGACCGCTTTACCATTCTCACCCTCTACTGTACGAAGGGATATATGCGGGACGCGGCAGAGGCGATCCTCGACGAATTTGATTAAATTTTTGTGAAATTTTCGGATCTCTCCCTTGCGGGATTTGACAAGACCGTCCCGCAAGGGTAATATTTTTTTATCGGAAGCAACAGACGGGGGGAAAACGGATGCTTCAAGTCAAACATCTTGTCAAACGGTACACGACGAAAGGGGAGACGATCACGGCGCTCGCGGACGTCTCGGTGGACTTTCCCGAAAAGGGAATGGTCTTTTTGCTCGGGAAATCGGGGAGCGGGAAATCGACCCTCCTCAATGTCGCGGGCGGGCTCGACAGCCCCGACGAGGGCGAGGTCATCGTAAAGGGAAAATCATCCAAAGACTTTTCCAAGAGCGATTTCGACAGCTACCGCAACACCTATGTCGGATTCATCTTTCAGGAGTACAATATCCTGAACGAATTGACGGTGGCGGAAAACGTCGCGCTCGCGCTCGAACTCCAAGGAAGGGAGCGGGACGAGGCGCTCGTCGAAAAACTGCTCTCCGAGGTCGATCTGAAAGGGTGCGGCGGACGCCGCCCCAATACCCTCTCGGGCGGGCAGAAACAGCGCGTCGCCATTGCGCGCGCCCTCGTAAAGGACCCCGAGATCATCATGGCGGACGAGCCGACGGGCGCGCTCGATTCGGCTACGGGCATGCAAGTGTTCGATACATTGAAAAAGCTCTCCGCGGAAAAGCTCGTGGTCGTCGTCTCGCACGACCGCGGGTTCGCCGAACACTATGCCGACCGTATCATCGAGCTTGCGGACGGCAAGATCGTCTCCGACGTGAGCAGGAGTGAGGGGGAGAGCGTGTACGTCAACCTCACCGAGGGGGAGCGCGAACTCACCGTCGCCTGCGGCGCGGCGATCACCGAAGAGGAGACGCAGAAGGTCGTTTCCTTCCTCAAACGGCACAAGGAGAGCGTCACTTTGACGGTGGGGGAGAAAACGGCGGAGCGGAGCCGCGCGGTGTTCCGCGCGACCGATCTTCCCCCGCAGCCGCGCGAGGAAGAGAGCGGCAAATTCATCCGTTCGGCGTTTCCCTTCCGCTATGCCCTGAAAATGGGGCTTTCGTGGCTGAAATTCAAGCCTGTCCGCCTGATCTTTACCACCCTGCTCGCGGCGGTGGCGTTCATCGTGTTCGGCGTTTTCTCCACGCTCGTGACATACAGCCCCGTCAAGCTCAACGCCTCCACGCTCGACGATTCCGCCTTCTCTACGGGCGTATTGCAAAAGAAGGGGGTCGTCCACAGTATCAACGAAGAGGGCGAACCCTACGACCGCAACTTCCCCGCCTCTCCGCTCTCTTCCCTCCACTTCGACGCGCGCGACGTGGCGCGGCTCGAAGAGAAATATCCCGAAATGGACTTTGTGCCCGTTTTCAGCTTTCATCTCGACCCCTTGGACGTCGGTTTTTCGATGGGGAGCGAAGGAAGAGGGTTTTATTACAGCCAGATGGACTTTTTCAACGGGTTTGCCGAAGTGGACGAAATCCGCCAGAAGACGGGGTTTGCGCTCTCGGAGGGGCGTTGGCCCGAGGTCGCGACCGATTCGGCTTGCGAAGTCGCGATCTCCCGCACAATGTTCGAGGCGTTTTGCGCGCTCGGATTCCGCGAGGAGACGGGCGCAAGCGTCCTGCCGATCTCCTCGTTTGCCGATCTCGAAGGAAGAAACATCTTCGCAACGGTCGGCGTGACGCGGTTTTGCCTGAAAGTGGTCGGCGTGGTGGATACCGAAGAGGATTTTTCGGTATATGAATATTTGAAGACGGCGTCGTCCGCGACGGACGCGGAGACGAGCGCGCTGCGCGAACTCTACCGCTATTCCTTCGCCTCGATCGGGATCGTCGCAGAAGATTTTTACGAGACCTATCAAGAGAACGACCTCGCGCCCTCTTTTTACAGGAACGAACAAGAGAACCTGCAACGGGATTGGTGGGCGCGCAATACGACCTCTTACGAGGAGCACCCCGAAGAGGGAATCCTCTATTCCTTCCTCTATACCACCCTCAGAAAGAACAGGAGCGCGCGCTGCCTTACGCTGATGAAGTTCCACAGGACGACGGACGAAGCGCGGGATATTTACTACTTCACGCCCTATTCGTTTACGGACGAGATCGCGGCGGGTGACCGCACCCTTTCGCAGACCGTTCCCATCGTCGCTCCCATCGCCGCCGCGCTCGCCGTCTTTTCGGCGTTGCTCCTCTTCAACTTCATTTCGGCGAGCATCAACGCAAAGCGGAGAGACGTCGGCGTTCTGCGCGCGGTCGGCGCCCGCGGGATCGACGTCTTCAAGATCTTTATGGTGGAGGGGTTCGTTCTCACCTCGCTCTGCTTCCTGCTCGGCTGTTGCGGCAGTTTGGCGGTGTGCGCCGTCGCGAACGCCGTCTTGGTCGGAAAGGGGATCCTCGCCTTCGGGTTCTTCTC
>CANRCY010000069.1 GCA_947629225.1 uncultured Clostridia bacterium
GCCAGCCGCGCAGATATTCCTCGTAGTGGTCCTTGGAGAACTGCGAGAGCCACTGCACGAGGGTGAGGGAGCAGCCGTCGAAGAATTCGCCGTTGTCGAGCGGATAGTAGGAGCAGCTGATCGTCTTTCCCCACTTGACCGTGCCTCGATCGGGCTCTTGCTTGCCCGTCAAAATTTCGTAGAGCATGGTGACGGCGGTGGATTTATCGCACAGGATCCCGATCTTGTCCCCCCGCTGAACAGTAAAGGAGACGTTTTCGAAATACCCCTTTTTGGTGAGGTCCTCCACGATGAGGATGTCGTTGCCGATCTCCCGCTCGTACTTGAATTCGATAAAGGGATACTTGCGGAGGGAGGGTTTGAAGTCGGAGATCGTGAGTTTTTCGAGCTCCTTCTTCCTCGAAGTTGCCTGCCGCGACTTGGAGGCGTTCGCCGCAAACCGCGCGATGAACTCTTTGAGCTCGGCGGCGCGCTGTTCGGCTTTTTTATCGGCGTCCCGCTGTTGCCGTGCGATGAGCTGGGAGGTCTTGTACCAGAAATCGTAGTTGCCGAGATAGAGGTCGATCTTGCCGAAGTCTACGTCGCAGATGTGGGTGCAGACCTTGTTGAGGAAGTGGCGGTTGTGGGAGACGATGATGATCGTATTCTCGAAGTCGAGCAGATAATTTTCGAGCCAGCGCACCGTTTTGAGGTCGAGGTTGTTGGTGGGCTCGTCCAAAAGGAGCACGTCGGGATTGCCGAAGAGCGCCTGCGCGAGGAGCACTTTCACCTTTTGCTTGGCGTCCATCTCCCCCATGAACATGTAGTGGTATTCGCTGCCGATGTCGAGCCCGTTCAGAAGGGTCTCGGCTTCGCTCTCCGCCTCCCAACCGCCGAGCTCCGCGAACTCGCTTTCGAGTTCGGAGGCGCGCACGCCGTCTTCCTCGGTGAATTCGGCATGGGCGTAGAGGGCGTCCTTTTCGTCCATGATCTCCACGAGCCGCCTGTGGCCGAGCATGACGGTGCGCAGGACCGTTTCGTTGTCGTACTTGTTCTGGTTCTGCGCGAGCACGGACATGCGCTCGTTCTTGCCGAGGATGACCTCCCCCTTGTTGGGTTCGATCTCCCCCGAGAGCACTTTGAGGAAGGTGGACTTGCCCGCGCCGTTCGCGCCGATGATGCCGTAGCAATTCCCCGCCGTGAATTTTAAGTTGACGTCTTCGAATAATTTTTTACTGCCGAATTGCAGGCTTACGCCGTTGACTTGTAACATAACTGACCTCAAATATGATCTCGGCGGGCATTATACCATATCCCGCCCCCTTTGGGCAACCGAATCGCGGTGCAAATCCCCGCTTTTTTCACTCCACCATGCGGGCAATGCGCTCGCGGCAGGCTACGCCGAGCTCGTAGCCCCGCTCATAGGCGAAGGGCAGGTTTTTCACGGAATATTGGTCCATATCTTCGAGCGCGGGTTCGAGCCACAGATCGACGAACTTGCGGAAGCGGCGTTTGTTGAGGGAGGTCTGCGTCTCCATGATGTCGATACAGCGCAGAACGGTGTTGAACAGCCGCCCCGAGGCGTTCTTCAAGTCGGGAAGGTTGCCCAAAACGTCGACGGCAACGATGACTTCCGCCCCCATAGTGTGCACTTCCCGCGCGGGGACGCGCTCCAAGAGCCCGCCGTCCACGAGCATGCGGTATTCGCCGAACTGCGCGGGAGAGAATACCCCCGGGATCGAGCTCGAAGCGATCACCGCGTCGACGACGTTGCCGCGGTCGAGAACGACCGTCTTTCCGCTGTCGAGGTCGGTCGCCACGCAGACAAAGGGGATTTTCAGCTCGGAAAATTCCCGCTCGCCCATGACGTCGGCAATGAGCTTGCGCGCCTTGGAGAGTTTGAGCACGCCGTTTTGGTGGAGAGGCGAGAGATTGAGGGTCGCGATGTCCGTCAATTTGAGATCGCTCACTTCCGTCCGCATTTCGGCGGGAGTGACCCCCGCGCAATAACAACCGCCCACGATGGCGCCCATGGAGCAGCCCGCGATAAAGTCGGGTCTGAGCCCGATCTCGTCGAGCGCCTGTAAAAAACCGATGTGCGCGACCCCGCGCGAACCGCCCGCGCCGAGCGCCAAACCAAGTTTACGACTCATATTTTTCCCCCTTCCGCCGTATTTTGATATATGTCTTCCGCCAAAAAAGCGACTGTGTTCCTCTCCGTTCTCATTCTATGCGCCATGGCGCTCTTTCTCTCCGACCCCGCGCGGTATGCCGCAAGCGTTTTCCGCGGCATTTCCCTCTGGGCGGTGAACGTGCTCCCCGCGACCTTCCCCTTCCTCTTTTTTACTGCAATTCTGACGGGGCTCCCCGCCTATTCCGCGTTTGCAAGGCGGCTGGCGCGCCCGTTGGGTAAATTCTTCGGCGTAACGGGTGCGGGAGGCTGTGCGGCGCTGCTCGCGGCTCTTTCGGGCTATCCCGTCGGCGCGCGGATGACGCTCGACCTCTATCATGGCGGCTCTCTCCCGCGGGAGGAGACCTTCCGCCTCGCCTGTATCGCCAGCGTTTCGGGACCCGTGTTCCTCGTGGGTACGGTGGGCGGCATTATGTACCAAAGCGCCGCGGCGGGTTGGGCGATGTTTTGTTCCCACTTAGCGGGAGCGTGGCTCCCCTTCCTCTGCTTCGGCAGAAAAAGAAGGGGCGTTTCCCCTCTTCCCAGCGGCGGAAAAACAGACCCCGCCCTTCTTTATAACAGTTTATACGGCTCGGTGATCTCCGTTCTGTGCGTGGGCGGGGCGATCGCCGTCTTTTCCTGTTTCGAAGAGATGCTCGCCGCCGTCGGGCTCTTCCGTCTGCTTCCCCTGCCGTATGCCGAGGGGATCGTGCGGGGACTGCTCGAAATGACGGGAGGCTGTGCGGCGCTTTCCGCCTGCAAGACCCCCCTCTCGTGCGCGTGTTCGTGCGCGCTTGTCACCTTCGGCGGGCTGTGCGTGCTCTGCCAGCAGGCGGCGTTCCTCACCCGCGCGGGCGTAAAAATGCTTCCCTTTGCGGGGGTAAAACTCTTGCAAGCCGCCGTGGCGTTCTTGCTGTGCTGGGGAATTTGTGCGGCGGTGATGTAACGCTCAGTTATACGCGCCGAGGAGTTTGAACGAGGCGCAATATCTCCGCGCTTCGGAAAGGGCGCTCTTGACGCGCTCGTTACCGATGTCGCCCGCGATCTCGATGAAAAAGCGGTATTGCCCGAACGCCTCTTTTACGGGGCGGGATTGGATCCTCGTCAGGTTCAGGCTGTACCGCTGAAAAATTTTGAGGAGATTGACGAGCGCCCCGGGCTTATGCGCGCAGACCGCCGAGAAAAAGACCATGACGCTGTGTTCGGGGACGCTCCTCTCCCGCTCGACGACCAAAAAACGGGTATAGTTGCCCTTGTTGTCTGCGATATTTTCTTCCGAAAGGCGTACGCCCTCTTTGCGGACGTGCGCGCCGACGATCCCCGCCGTGTGCCCGTCGAGGCGTTTGAGGCTCTCTGCCGTGGAAGCCGTCTCCAACAGCCGCGCATGGGGAAAATGCTTTTCGAGATATTCCCCGCACTGCCCGATCGCCTGTTCGTGCGAGCAGATCACTTCGACGTCCTCCTCCTTCACCCCGTCGAGCAGGGCGAGGCGGTGGTCTACGAGGAGAAGATATTCCCGCGAGCCGAACACCGCTTCCGAATCGAGCAGATCGAGACATTCCGACACCCCGCCGTTGAGGCTGTTTTCCACGGGCAGAACGGCAAAGTCCACCTCTCCCGCAGTCAGTTTTTTGACCGCCTCGGCAAAGTTGTGGCAGAGGACGATCTCGCACCCCTCGCACATGTTGTGCGCGGCGAATTCCGAATAACTGCCCGCGGGACCGAGGCAGCTCACCTTCTTTTTCTCTTCCATCACACGCCCTCCGCAATGCGGTAGATCAACCGCTTGGTATCTTCCCAGCCGAGGCAGGGATCGGTGATGGACTGTCCGTACACCACGTCGTGCTGCTGGCAGCCCTCCACGAGGAAACTCTCGATCATAAATCCCTTTACGATCTTTTTGAAGTCGCCGTCGTAGAGGCGGTTCTGCATGACCTCTTCGGCAATGCGGATCTGCTGTTTATACTGCTTGGCGGAATTGGAATGGTTGCAGTCGATGATGACGGCGGGGTTGCTCAGCCCGCCCTCGGCGTTGTGATAGCTTTCGAGCACCTGCATGACCGTTTCGTAATGGTAATTGGGAATGTCGTTGCCGTAGTTATCCACCCGTCCCCGCAATACGGCGTGGGCGTAGGGGTTGCCATTGGTCTTGACCTGCCATTCGTGATATTTGAACACCTGCGGGCTCTGCGCCGCAAAGATCGAATTCATGAGAACGGGAATACTGCCGCTCATGGGATTCTTGACCCCCACGGGCAATTCGATGCCGCTCGAAACGAGGCGGTGCGTCTGGTTCTCGCTCGACCGCGCCCCGATGGCGACATAGGTGAGAAGGTCCTCTACATAGGCGTAATTTTCGGGATAGAGCATCTCGTCCGCGGCGGAGAGCCCGCTCTCCTCGATGGATCTGAGGAGCAGTTCGCGGATCGTGCGGATCCCGCGGAGGGTATCTTCCTTGTGCTCGGGATCGGGCTGGGAGAACATTCCCTTGTAGCCCACCCCCCGCGTGCGCGGCTTGGCGGTGTAGATGCGCGGAATGAGCACGAGCTTCTCTTTCACGCTCTCGTTGAGTTTGCCGAGACGGGCGACATAGTCGAGCACGGGCTTTTCTTCGTGCGCGGAGCACGGTCCGACGATCACGAGGAGCTTATCGCTCTTGCCCGTGATGACGTCGATGGCGAGTTTATCCCGCTCCGCCTTGATCTTTTTCAGTTCCGCGGGGACGGGTCTCTCTGCGATGATCTCCTCTGCCGAAGGGATCAGGATTTGCTTTTCAAACATGCTTTAACCTCTTTGCAAACGGCGGTACACCGCCGCGGGGACGTAATTTTCGAACGGAGTGCCGAACAGGATACAGTTCCGCACCAAAGTGGAACTGATGTGCAGGTTTTTCTGCTCGGCGGGGATATAGAGGGTGATCATCTCGGGATTGAGATCGCGGCTGGCATAAAAATCGGCAGTCTCGTAATCGAAGTCGATCATGTTCCGCACCCCGCGCACATAATAGGGCGTATTTTCCTTTTTGAGGAGCTCCGCCACCGCGCCTTCCCAGATGAGGACGCGCACGCGCGGCTCTTTTTCATACACTTCCGAGATCATTTCGAAGCGCTCCTCCGCGGAGAACATGCAACGCTTCTGTTTGTTGGAGGCAACGGCGACGACCGTCTCGTCGAAGAGCGAGAGACACTTTGAAACCGTATCTTCATGCCCGACGGTGAAGGGGTCGAACGTCCCCGCGAATATACATTTTTTCATGCCTTTTCCCTCAAAAAATACACTTTCGTCCTGCCGTAGCGGCGGACGTCGAAACAGTCGAATCCCGCGGGCGTCTCCTCTTCCCGCT
Organism: uncultured Clostridia bacterium; assembly: GCA_947629225.1. Taxonomy (GTDB): domain Bacteria; phylum Bacillota; class Clostridia; order Christensenellales; family Borkfalkiaceae; genus Gallimonas. The sequence continues at coordinate 5,493 of CANRCY010000069.1, forward strand.
CGCTCTCGTGGACGAGGATCCCGTCCCCGCCGAGCAGTCCCCGCCGCGCCGCGAGGGAGCAGATCTCGGGCAAAAAGTCCTCTTTATAGGGCGGATCGGAGAGAATGACGCCGAACTTCCCCTCTGCGGAGAGAAGACAGGAGCGGAAATCGCGGCAGGTGACGGAATACCGCTCGTTCACCCCCGCAAGATTTTTGCGAAGAAGAGCGAGGCTCTCCCGCGAAACGTCGTTGAAGTGCGCCTCGGAAGCCCCGCGGGAAAGGCACTCGATGCCGAGCGCCCCGCTCCCGCAGAAGAGGTCAAGCACCCGCGCGCCCGCGAGCCGCGGCATGAGGATTTGAAAGAGAGACTCCTTTACGCGGTCCGACGTGGGGCGGATTCCCTCCCCCTTAAATGAGGCGAGCGTCCGCCCGCGGTATTTGCCTGCTATAATGCGCATGATAGATTCGCGGCGTTCCTTTCCTCGCTGCAATTTTGCCCAAGGCAATGCTTTGAACTGTCATTTCGAGCGGAGCGAAGCGGAATCGAGAAATCTCTGCCGCATGATGATCGGGCGAGATTTCTCCACGCGCCGCCAAAGCGGCTTGGTCGAAATGACAGTGTCGGGGGACTTTCCCTCATTCCCAAGCCGTCGACTTTCTTATTTCTTCTTTTTGCTCTGCAAGGTCTTTTTGCGCTGTTCCTCGGTCTGGACGCGCACTTCGTTTTTCGCACGCTCGCGCGCCTCTTCCAAACGCCGCTCGCGGTCGGCTTCGGCGTTGCGGGCACGGCGCTCCGAATATGCGCCCACGATGTAGAACACGCCGCTCACGACGATGGGGAGCACGATCATGACGAGCGACCAATACAGGCTCAGCCCCGCCATGGCGGGAACGTAATTGCGCAGCCACAGAACGGGCATGATCGCCCATGTCGTAAACATGACGAGCGCAAGGGCGGAATATGCGCCGAACAACTGCCCCAGCCCCCAAACATTTTCGCCTCCGCTTGCGTTGAGCATATCGAAAAACGCGCCCGCGAGGCACCCGAACAGAATGACGGGAACGCCGATGAGGAAGCCGATGTAGAACCCCTTCCACGCGCTGTATTCTCTCTCTACGCGGTGGTCGATGCCGACGTCGATGCCCTCCGCTTCGCGGCGGCGGGCGTTCTCCCCCGCCACGAGCTCGCCGAAGTGCAGTTTGCCGTATTGGTAGCAGAGATGGGCGTTGTAAGCCGCTCCGCCGAGAATGCACACGACCCCGAGAGGAACGGAGAGCCACGCGTAAGGGATCACCTGCGCGGAGAGAAGCAGAAGGCTCATGAACAGGTACATGAGGAAGGGCGTTACCATGCGCCGCCAGCATTCCCTTTGGGTGCGCCAAAAGAGCTGTCCGCGGGTCGGATGAAAATAGTCTACCCGTTTTTTGGGCTTTTTCGGATTGTCGTTCAGCATACTTTCCCCCTATGTACGTGCAATGCAATTATCCTCATTATAAAACAAACGCGCGGGGATGTCAAGCATTCCCGCGCGCAAACAGGCTCTTCTTCCGCGCCAAACGTCTGCTTAAAGACGCTTTCCGCGAGCAAACGAGGCAATTATGCCACGCATAGTACTTCGTTTCCCGCAAAAAAGGCGCAAAAAGGGCGCTTCAACGCCCCTTTATGTCAGACATAGTATTTCTCTGCCCCTTTCAGAACGCGCACGAGCACCTCGTAAGGGGTCGTCCCGTGCCGCTCGGCATAGGCGGGAAGGTCGCGCAGAATGCGCACTCTCCGCCCGAACGGCGCGTCCCCTTTCCGCACGCAGGCGTCCATGCAGAGCTTTCCCTCGCCTAAGCCGCCCGCGCGGAAGAACCCGTCCCCGTAGCCGAGGCGGAGAGTGGAGAGCGCGCCGTACTTCTTTCGGGCGAGGGCATAGCCGACCCCGTTGCCGAACGCCCTGCCGCGGTGGGAGACGGTCGCGTACAGTTTTGCGGCGGGGCGGACGGGCAGGGCTCCCGCAAATCCCTGCGGGAGATAGCCGTAGAGGGCGATG
>CANRCY010000070.1 GCA_947629225.1 uncultured Clostridia bacterium
GGAATAATACACCCGTTTCAGCCCCATGCCGCGGTACAGACTCTGGGTGAGGCGGACGATTTGCCCGTCCGTCTCGGGGGAGGCGCCCACAATCATCTGCGTCGTTTGTCCCGCGGGCAAAAAGAGCCCCTTGCGCTTTTCCGCCCCGAATTCCCGCTTCTCTTCAAAGAGCTGCCGCATGGGGAGGAGCAGGCTCTCCTTGCTCTTTTGCGGGGCGAGCAGTTTGAGACTGCGCTCGGAGGGGAGTTCGATGTTGTAGCTCATGCGGTCGGCATATTTTGCCGCTTCGTGCGCCAAAACGCCGTCGGCATGCGGAATGCCTTTCAAATGGATATATCCGTGGAAACGGTACTGCGTGCGGAGCAGTTTGACGGTGCGGACAAGCCGCTCCATCGTGTAGTTCGGGTCGCGCTCCACCGCCGAAGAGAGAAAGAGCCCTTCGATGTAATTGCGTTTGTAAAAATCGAGGGTGAGTTCGGCGATCTCTTCGGGCGAGGCGCTCGCGCGGGGCACGTCTGCGTCGAGGCGGTTGGGGCAATACTTGCAGTTGTAAACGCAGTTGTTGCTCATCAGAATTTTGAGCAGCGAAATGCACCGCCCGTCGGGCGTAAAGGAATGGCAACACCCCGCGGCATAGCCGTTTCCCATGCCGCCCGTATTTTTCCGCTTGCTCCCCGAAGAGGAGCACGAAACGTCGTATTTGGCGCCTTCCGTCAGAATTTTCAGCCTGAACTCGTCGATCATCGCAATGAGTATAGCACAGAAGGGTGCAAATGTCAAACGTTTGTTCGAAAAATTAAAAAATTTTATTCTCTTGCAAAGAAAGGGGAAGTATGGTATAATAAGTTCACGGAATTTTCACGGAAATTTGAAACAGTATTGATAAAACGGGACTATACTTGAAGAAAGGAGGCGGATATGAAGGTTTTGATCGTAGACGACGAGGAGATGATCCGCGCGGTGCTCAAAGAATACATCGAATTCGAGGGCGGCGAGACAGACGAGGCGCAGGACGGCATGGAAGCGGTGATGAAGTGCCGCGAGAACGGATACGACGTGATCTTGATGGACGTGATGATGCCCCGTTTGGACGGGTTTTCCGCCGTCAAAGAGATCAGAAAATTCAGCGAAACGCCCGTTATTATGCTCTCGGCGAGAGGGGAGGAATACGACAAGCTCTTCGGCTTCGAGATCGGTTCCGACGACTATGTGACAAAGCCGTTTTCCCCCAAAGAGGTGATGGCGCGAATCCATGCCGTGATCAAGCGGGCGGGGAGCAAAAAAGTTTCCCGCGAGATCTACGAATTCGAGGGCTTGAAGATCGACATGGTGGGCAGAAACGTCTATGTGGACGGGGAGCGCGCCGAGCTCACGCCCAAGGAATACGAGCTTTTGTTCTATTTTGTCGAAAACGCGGGGGTCGCGCTCACGCGGGAACGGCTCTTGAACCAAGTGTGGGGGTACGACTTTTACGGCGACGACCGCACGGTGGATACCCATGTGAAAATGCTGCGCGGAAATTTGAAGGAATACCGCAAATTCATCGTTACCCTGCGCGGGTTGGGGTATAAATTCGAAGCATGACGAGGAAAAAAGTTACAAAAAAACAAGGAAGACGCAGACCTGCGCGCTCACTGAACCTCAATCTCATTCTGTGGTTCAGCTTTTTGCTGTTCGCGATCGTGCTCATCGTGCTGTTTGCGCTCGTCTTGAATTTCCAGCTCAAACGCCGTTATACCGAACAGATCGAGCGGAATCTGGAAGAGACGACCAAGTTTTTGCACGACAACCTCTCCGCCATGCCGTATAACGAGACGGAGGCGAGCAAGCTCTTCCTCACCGTTATCAATAAGCATAACGTCAATATCTATCTGTTTTCGACCGAAGACGATATTGTCTTTCCCGAGGAGCCCGATGCGGCAGAACAGGACGAAGATTTTCGGAAGACCATCAAAGAGGTGCGCGTCCGCTTCGAGAATTTCGTAAAAGAAAAGGAAGAAGAGGGGATTTCGGTGGAGATCGGGAAAATCCCGCCCATGGAGATCGGATCGGGACGGGCGTTCATGATCTCCTCGGAGGACGGGTACCATTACGTCTATCTCACGAGCTCGTATGAACTGCTCAACCGCGTTTCTTCGGATATGGTGTGGTATTCCCTCATCAGCGTGCTGTTTGCGGTGGCGCTTTCGTTCGTCGCGAGCGGGTTCGTTTCGATGATCATCACAAAGCCCGTAACGGAGGTGACCGAACGCGCAAAGGAACTCGCGCGGGGCAATTACGAGACGAGCGGGGGAGAGACCTATTTCTGCACCGAACTCAACGAATTGAGCCGCTCTCTCGACTATGCGAGCGCGGAGATCGGCAAGACGGACAGAATGCAGAAAGAGCTCATCGCAAACGTTTCGCATGACTTTAAGACCCCCCTCACCATGATCAAGGCGTATGCCGCCATGATCGACGAGATCTCGGGCGACGACCCCGAAAAGCGGAAGGCGCATACGCGGATCATCATGGACGAGGCGGATAGGCTCGCGGCGCTCGTCGGGGACGTGCTCGACCTCTCCCGTCTGCGTGCGGGGATCGACGACGTCGAACGGACGGTCTTCAATCTGACCGAAAACGTCTATTCCGTCGCGGGCAGGTTCGGCTACCTCGCCGAGACGCAGGGCTATACCCTCGAAACGGACGTCGACGAGGACATCTATACCTTTGCGGGGAAGGCGAGGGTCGAACAGGTGCTCTACAACCTTATCGGCAACGCCGTGAACTACACGGGCGAAGACAAAAAGGTCGTGATACGGCTGAAAAAGAAGGACGGATATGCGCGGTTCGAAGTGCAGGACACGGGCAAAGGGATCCCGCCCGACGAGCTCGAAACCATCTGGGAGCGCTATTACCGCTCTTCCGAAATGCACAAGCGTCCCGTACAGGGAACGGGGCTCGGGCTTTCCATCGTCAAGAACGTTCTTTTGAAATACAATATTCCCTTCGGCGTCCAATCGGAAGAGGGGAAGGGGAGCTGCTTCTGGGTCGATTTCCCCCTGCCGCCCGACGAAAACGAAAAAAATCCCGAAAAGGGGGAGTAAATTTTCCGTCTTGCGCGTCTTATAAGAAAAGAGAGAGGTGAAAAAATGAAGAAAAGCATTTCTTTTCTCTGCTGTCTGTTGGCTGCGGGCATGACGGTCGGCTCTCTTCCGTTTGTCACCGCGTATGCCAATTCGGCGCAGAGCTATTGGCGGGGAAGGAACGCTTTCGGCGCGTACGTCACCGAGGAGAACTGCCCCGTTACGGTCACGGGGGAAAAGCTCACCCTCCGCATTCCCGAATTCCCGCAAACCTTTTACTACTCGGAAGAGGACTTCGAACATTATGCGGCGAACGTCACGGCGGAGTATACCTTTCACAATCCCGCTTCCTACGATGTGGAGATGACTCTCGTCTTTCCCTTCGGCAAGAAGCCGGACTATCTCTATGACTTCTACGACGGGGATGGAAATTGGACGTCCGCGGACGACACGCAAAAGTATGCCGTCACTGCGGACGGCGAAGAGATCGGGCGGACGATCCGCCATACCCTCGACAGTTGGACGGGCGACCCCGCAACGGACATTTCCCGCCTTTCGGACAGCCGCAGAAAGAGCGGAAATTTCTCCTCCGAAACGCCCGTGACGATCTATTATTACCGCCAAATCGCAACGGCGGAGACGAGCAAGAGCGCCTTTCTCGCGGCGGAATTCGAAGGCTTGGGAAACGCCGACAGAACGAAGGTAATGCTCGAAGGGATGTCCTCTTACAGTTCGGAAAAAGAGCGCATCGGATGTTGGGGATACGGGCAGGTGTTTTCGCTCTACGTCATCGGCGAGCCCCTTTCCCGCATGCCCGAATGGAAGGTGTATGAAAATGCCGCCTGCAAAAAACTTACGGACGGGTACGTCGAACAGGTGCCCGAATGGAAACTTCCCACCGAAAAGACGACGCTCGGGGAGCTCTTTTTGAAGGATTACGACGCGGAGAGCGGCGTAAATGAGACCGATTGGTTCAACGCCGTGTTTGACGAATGTCTGGAAGACGAAACGGGGCTCGCGCTCAAATGCACGCCGAGAGAGCTGAACGTCGCCGACCGCCTCATGCGTTGGTACGAATACAAGCTCTCGATCCCCGCGGGGGAAAGCGTTGTCAACTCAGTCACCGCGCCGCTCTATCCGAGTATCGATCTCGATTACTCGTCGCCCGTCTATTCCTATACCTATCTGCTCTCGCCCGCCTCTTCGTGGGCGGACTTCGGGGACTTCGAACTCAACGTCGAAACGCCCTATTACATTACGGAAGGTTCGCTCGAATTTGTCAAAACAGACGCGGGTTACGCCTTCTCGCAACAGGGACTGCCCGAAGGGGAGCTGTCCTTTTCGATGTCCGAATCGGAAAACCCCGTGCCGAAGAGAACGCCGTTTTTGACCTCTTTTGCATACTTCATCGCCTATTTTTGGTGGACGATCCCCGTCATTGGGATAATTGTCGCCGCCTTGATCGTCGGGGTGGTGCTCACGGTAATTTTTGTCCGCAAACGCAAAAAGACCCGTCAACCGTAAAAGAAAAGGGCGTCTGCGCTTGACAAACGCCCGAATTTCGTTTATAATGTGAAATATCCATTTGTGTAAACGGAACTCCGCTGTGGGGAGCGTGGGCTCCGAAAGGGTTCTATCCGAAACAGTCTGCAACGCGCAGGCTGTTTTTTTACGCGTTTCTGAGGCGGATTGCGTTCAGTTCGGCAATGCGTTCGGTAAATTTCACGGGCGCATCCCGCCGCTTGAACGTCTCGGTAAACTTCGCCGTAACGAGCGCATAGATACAGAAAATGGGCACTGCGCCGAGGTTGGTTTCGAGCAGAGAATTGACGACGAGCGTGGCGAGCTTCTGCCCCCAATCGGCGATCTCCGCACTGCGGATTCCGCCGATGAGCAGGGAAAACTCCCATGCAAACTGCACGAGCACGCCGATCGCAAGCATCCAAAAAAGGGGAAAGCGTTTGCTTCTCTCCTTTTGGAAGAGGTTATAGCCGATCGCCGCGCCATAGCCGAGGATGAGAATGAGCGCCATGTAGCCGTGATAGGAGCCCGTCGTGCGTTGGATTTTGATGAGGGGAAGGTTTCGCCCGAAGGTATTTGCGATGAGCGGGGCGGCGATCCACCATGCGACGATGAGAAGAGACCATTCGAGGAGATGTTTGTCTTTCGCAAACCAAAGCCATATCCAAACGAAGTTTGTAATGCCGTAGCTCATGCTCATCCAGAGCAAGACCCAAAACAAATTTCCGCCCTCGATGGAGCGCGAGTGGGTGAGCAGGTGAAAAATCCCGTAATCCACGATCATGTACAGCACGCCGCCGAAGAGACCCCATACGAGGGTGAGATATTTCTTTTTTACGGCAAGAAGGATGCAAAGCGTGACCAAAAAAGCGATGTCAAGGTAAATGTAGAGGGGATTGAACACCCTTTGCGCAATGATATCCACAAACTTTCCTCTTTTGTTTTTTGTCATTTTATCATATTACATTTCCAATGTCAAGAAAACCCCTCGGAATATCCGAGGGATTGGTTCAAAGTTCGGGTCGGGGAAGCGTGGGATTCGGACGGACGGGCAAACGGGGCGGAAGGAGCGGGTCTGTCGGATATTTCGGGTGCGAAGGGCGCGCGGGATGCAAATGGCGCAGAGGGGGGTGTTCCTGTCGCCGATCGGGACAACTCCCGTCGGGACAGTCTTCATCCTGCTTCGGGCAGTTCCCGTCGGGGCATTCTTCGTCCTGTGTCGGACAATTCCCGTCGGGACATTCTTCGCCCTGCTTGGGACAATTCCCGTCGGGACAGTCTTCATCCTGCTTCGGGCAGTTCCCGTCGGTACAGTCGGTCGTCTGACGCTGTTCGGGGATGGTTTTCGGATTCGTTGCCGCATTGTTGCAAGCCGCCGCGGCAAATAACAAGAGGACGCAAAGGGTCGCAGATAAAATTTTCTTTTTCATACCGTCAGTATGCGAAAAAAATTCGGGAATATTCTCTTGATTTTTGAGCGGCGGTATGTTATAATAACAATGTTCCTGAGCAGAAAGAGAGATCTGACGGCAAAGGGGTGAAAAGTCAAGAAGTTTTGCGCCCGCAAAGGGGGATTTTTTTATGGAAGAAAAACGCATCGCTGTGCTCTCCGTCATTTTGGAGAACCGTGGGGAAGCGGCAAATCTGAATGCGCTCCTCTCCGAATACGGGGAATACATCGTCGGCAGAATGGGGATACCTTATCACGAAAAGGGGGTTTCCGTCATCTGCGTCGTCATGGACGCTCCCGCGGGCGCGATCAACGCCTTAACGGGCAAGATCGGGCAACTCGAAGGGGTCACCGCAAAAACGCTGTTTAGTAAATACTGAGCTTAAATTTCGCACGATTCTTTGCTCGCCTATGGCTTCGAAAAGAATCGTGCGAGGAAACCTTCTTCTGCGTCTTAACCCACTTGTCCTCTCGGTCGTTTCATCGGACAAGAAGTTGCAAGTATGCAACAACTGTTGTCGCCCACGGCGGAAGTGAATTCCGCCTAAGGCAAAGGGATTATATTTCGCATGATTCTTTGCTCGCCTACGGCTTCGAAAAGAATCGTGCGAGGAAACGTGCAAGGACGGTGTAACCCGCGGCAAATGACAATGGCAGGGAATAAGGGGAGATTTCTCCACTTCGCCTGCGGCTTCGGTCGAAATGACATTAGGACAGCGACACGGGGCGAAAGGGAAATAGGACGAAAACAAGAAAAAATTCTTTTTTAGGAGAAAAACCGATATGAAAAAGTTATTTGCAGGAATTTTGGCAACGGCGCTCCTTGCGGGCGCAATGGTAGGCGTTACCGCTTGCGGCGGCAACGACGGCTCGGACGTGCGGCGGCAAGAAACCCTCGAAGTCGTCTCTCCCGACGGTGCACCCGCGCTCTCGCTCTGCTATGCGATCTCGGAAGAGGACAAAAAAGAGGATGAGCTCTTTGACTTCGACATCGTGAACGCGCAAACCATCACGACTTTCGTCACGGGCGCAAAACCCGAAGCGGACATCTGCGTGCTTCCCGTCAATGAGGCGGCGAGGGTCCTCGGCACGGGCTCTGTCTATCAAATGCTCGGGACCGTCACCAACGGCAACCTCTATTTCCTGACGACGGGCGACAACCCCTCGCTTACTGCCGATAATCTCCAAACGGCGCTCATCGGCAAAAAAGTGGGGGTCGTGCAACTGCAAAACGTCCCCGGGCTCACCTTGCAGGTCGTTTTGAGCAACTATGAAATTCCCTATCAGACGATCGCGAGCGCGCAGGCGGAGACCGACCCCGAAAAGGTCAACCTCGTCGCCTTTGCCCCCGAAAACGTCACGCCGGCGGGGAATTGTGATTACTATCTCTGCCCCGAACCCG
>CANRCY010000071.1 GCA_947629225.1 uncultured Clostridia bacterium
CTGCCCGCGTGAACGCCGCAAAGGCGTTGTCGATGCGCATTGAGGAGGAACTGAAAACGCTCAATATGCCTGCGGCGCGATTTGAGATCGAGATCGGCGAAGTGCTGCGCGAGGACGTGCAAAATGCGACGGCAGACGGTTTGGGCGGCGTGAAGTTTTTGTTCTCGGCAAATGCGGGCGAGCCGCTCAAAGAGTTTAATAAGATCATAAGCGGCGGCGAGATGAGCCGATTCTTGCTTGCCGTGAAGGCGCAGCTCAAAGGACGAGAGGGGGTCGGAACGTATATTTTCGACGAGATCGACGCGGGCATCGGCGGCAGGACGGCTAAGACGGTCGCGGAGAAGTTCTGTCAGATGGCAAAGGACACGCAGATCATTGCGATTTCGCACCTTGCGCAGATCGCATGCTGTGCGGACAGACAGTTTTTGATCGAGAAGGTCGGGGAAGGGGACAAGACGTATACGCGGGTCAAGACGGTGGACGGCGAGGCGCGCGTTTATGAGACGGCGCGGCTGCTTGCGGGCAGTGCGAGCGAGGTTTCGCTCCGACATGCGGAGGAGCTGTTGAGCGAGGCGCGCGAATACAAAAATTCCCTTTGACGGCAGAAGCGGCAGACGCATAGAAACGAAGGTTCTACGCAAAATAATTCCGTTCAGCCTATTGTTTTGATGGGCGGACGGGAGGTAACATGCGAAGAAGTAAAGCGTTTCTCGCGGCGCTTCTGCTGTTTTTTTGTATTTTTCCGCTTGGAAACGGGAAATACACGGCAAGCGCGGCGGATGGAAAATATTATATCGGCGGCATGACGGCGGGCTTTTTGCTCGGCGCGGGCGGCGCGGAAGTCATCGAAACGAGCGAAGTTACCGCGGAGGACGGCGTCCATGCGCCTGCACGGGACGCGGGCATCAAGGCGGGCGATTGCATTTGTGCCGCAGACGGCGTGAAGATCTCGAACATCCAGGATCTCAACAACGCGCTGTCGAGGAGCGGCGGGAAGGAGATCAAACTCATCGTCAGGCGCAGCGGCGCAACGGCGGAGATCTCGATCGTGCCCGTCAAGGAGAAAAAAAGCGGGAAATATAAGATCGGCGTCCTGATCAGAGATACGCTCTCGGGGATCGGGACGGTCACCTATATCGAACAAAAGACGGGGAAATTCGGCGCGCTCGGGCATAAGATCGCAGACGAAAACAGCACGCCGCTTCAAATTTCCGATCCCAAGGTATACCTATGCAGCGTGATCGGCGTGAAGAAGGGGGCGCGCGGCAAGGCGGGGGAGCTGAAAGGATTGTTCCTCAACGACAAACCGATCGCCCGCGCCGAGAAGATCGCCGACACGGGGCTCTTTGGGACATTTGAAAAGGACTATGACTTTTCGGAGAGCGAACTCGTCGAGATCGCACCCATCGCCAAGGCGACGATCGGCAAGGCGTTTATCTATTCGACCGTGAACGGGATCAAGCCCTGTAAATTTGAGATCGCGATCGCGAAGGTGGACGCGGAGAATCGGGACAACAAAAATTTTGTCATCAAGATCACCGATGAAAATCTTATCGAGCAGACGGGCGGCATTGTCCAGGGCATGAGCGGCAGCCCGATCATCCAAAACGGCAAGCTCATCGGCGCGGTGACTCATGTGTTTTTGAACGACCCCACGAGAGGTTACGGCATTGGCATTGAGAAAATGCTCGGAGAATGACAATCCGAAAACTTATAAAAGACATACCAAAGGGTGTATTCCATGGGGAATCACAAAAACTAAATTTTTTATCGGAATACACCTTTGGGCGAGTCAACAAAAGCAGTCGGAGTAAAACTCCAGACTGCTTTTGTTGACTTTTTATTTATAATTTTGCTCCTGACTGCTTTATTTCTCCCTGGCTATTTTTTTGAAACTGTATCAAGCGTTTCAGTTATCCACTCATTGTAATAATCGTAAGTGGGTTTCGTCCACCAATCAAGTAATTTATTAAGGAATTTCGCATCCTCCGCGTCATCGGTACACCTGTATTGCTCGGGCTCGCGGTTTGCCGTTACATCAATCAAATCACAGCCTGGAGTGAAGGACAAGATATAAATGCAAAATCCAGTCCAGCTTCGATGCGCATATAGTTTACCATCCTCAAAATACCAAAACCACTTGTCCTCCATCTCTTTCGGGATATTGCCGAGCTTAAGTCTTTCCATTTCGGTTCCGCTAATATTGCGCTTGATCGTATAGGTTGTATGCCGTGCAGGCATCTCGGAAATTGTCCAATCCGTTTTCTTCGCAATAATCGGCTTTTCCATAAACTATCTCCTCGTTTAAGCGTAGTAAAATGTCTTTCCCCTTTACCATCGGTGTCTTATTAAAACAGTGGGGTTTTTTTGTATTTTTCGATTCTTTCTTCTGTATCAACGCCATCTACTTGGGCTATTGACAACGTCTCAATAACTTTATTGTTTTCATCTTTCAACTCAAATCCTTTCGAACAACAATATAGATAGGATTGTCCGCTTTTGATTCTCTTCCCGAGCGCATTTTTATCTATGTTATTGGGATCTATAATTTTCAAAAAGGGCTGATAAGCGTTTTCAGACATATTTTGTTCAGTCCATAGTGCGTAGAGGCAATAGGGATTGCCTTCGATCCAATATTTCCCGAACCGCTCGGGCCTAAATGCCTTATACTTCACAAAATAGTAACGCCAATCATAATGTTGTTCATCCTCGCATGACTTCATATAGTCGTTGATTATTTTATCTAACACATCATTATTGAAAGTTTGATATTTACGCAACAGGGAGACAAGGCATTTTTTCGTATCATCGAATCTTCCCGCAATGCTCTTATGGAATAAAAAGCGCCACGCGGAATCAGTTATCGCTCCTAACTGTCTTCTCCATCCGTTTCTTTCAATACGTGAATAGTCGCCCTCCGTCAAAAGCGCACACGTAATTTTGTCTCGGTTACAACAAAACAAGTCAGCAAAGCGTTCAAACAAATCGGAATTTTCAAGCCCTACGACTGAAATTTGTCCATACAGCAATTCATGGTTTTCCAGCATATTCAATGCGGGGATCTTATCGGGGTTTTGGGCTCTCCATTCAAGTTTTTGCTTTTCCTCATCGAGTTGATATTGATTGAAATTGTTTTTATTAGGATAGGTAATTTGCGCGTTTTCCAGAATGATTCCGTCTACAATGATCGATTTTGTTTGTTGTAAGATTGCAGGCAACCTGTTGCCACCAGTACGGTTATCGCTGTCGTTGATCTCATCGTCTGAATTGGAAATCAAATTATTGACAACCCTAATCCGCTCCGAAAATTCTTCTTTGCTTATAGAAGAAGCGTTCAGCGCATATTGCAAGAAAGCATAAAGCAAGATAATTTTCGGGAAGGTGAAATAGGTGTTATTACGCTTTCCTGTTGCATCCGTATAATTCAAGAAGCAGTCCCTTAATATATCGACCGACAGAACTCCGTTGATCGAAAGACTACGGCGCAGTTTCGACTTGTCTGGAGTGCTTACATTTGAAAGATGCTCTTCAAACAATTTGCGATTTGTCTCATCGGTCCATACATCAAACGATTTTTCCAGAAAATCGAGATGCGCTCGGGCATGAGAGCATTTTGAAGAGAAGTATTCTTCGACCAAAAAAAACTCATCATAGCTCCGATTTTGTACGGTATCACCTGTCTCGTAGCAGATAATGTCGCATAAATACTTAAAATAATTCAAAAACAGTTTGTCCGTCAGATTGTCCTTTCCCCTGTACAACCAAAGAAAATCTGTCCACTGCAAATCGATTTTTTTCTCTATTGTTTTTGTCGCTTGCCCATCGACCTGTCTGATTTGACGTTCGAACTCCGCCTTAAAATGTTCAAAACGTGTGAGGGGCTTCCCTCTCGAATTCATTTTGATATATAGCTCGTCGGTCAAGCCCATGTTCTTAATGGGCAAGAAATAAAATTTGATTTTTCTCCCATTCACCAAGCGCGACCAAAGGTCATTGACGTCAGAAAAACATGTAACAATCTCATCGATCATGACGAGCATTGACTTAATCGTCGGATCGTTGCTCCAATCCAAAGGGAACCATGATTGATTTATGATTTGCTTACTGATTGCCTCTTTGCTTGCAAAATCGGCTTCAAAACCAATCAGCGCCCGACAAAATTCCCGTGCGCTATATCTTGTTTCGTAGGAAAAATCCTTCAAAAAATCATAATCGGTATGAGCAATTCCTTCCTTCTTCGCGGCATACCAATGCAATAAGAACAAGGTCGTCAAACGTTGCTGCCCGTCGAGAGGCGTCAAAACACCTATATCATTTACATCGCCGTAGATAAAGTCAAGGCAGATTCCATCTTCGCAGACTGCGTTATGGAGTGCTTCTAAAAAACGGTTTCTTATACGGACGACATCTTGATTTGATCTCCCTTGCGCATAGTCGCGTTGTATGATTGGGATTACAATTCGTTTGATCTCAAACGAATTTTCTCCGCTTGTATCGCTTAAAGTAAATAATTCGCGGAATGTACTTAAATAAGATTTAGCCATTGCTCTGCTCCTCATTTATAACGGTAATCTTTGTCGTTTCGGACAAATAATTCTCCAATGTCTTTTTGATTTTTTTGACATAGCTTGCCCTGTCCGACGCTCCCCAAAAATGCAGTTGAGTTTCTGCCGAATTTGTATAGTACTTTAAGAAAACCATTTTCGTGCAATAGGGAATAAAGCTTCCGTTTTGATCCAATTCGATGATTTTGTTTCGCTTTACATCAAATGTCGAATTGCTCAATGCGGCATTGTTCTCGGTTTTCAGTAACGCAAGATTTGAGATCGAGTGCATAAAGCCAAGATTGGAATCGTCGGACAATATCAATTCAGCAGATTCGCGGACCGCTCTGAATTCATCCCCGGTCATAGAAGAGTTCGCCGTCATGCTTTGCATCTTTTCAATCAAATCGTTAAGAGCGCTTCTTGTGACTTTTCCTTTCGCAACCTGTAATTCTCCGACCGTTCTTACGGAACCTAATTGCAAAGTGAGCCATTCCTTCCAATCGCTTACATCTTTCATGCCTTCGGAGTGTTGGGCGTGAATGTGTTCAAGACTCCATTTCCCGCTCTTGTATTTGTCGAACGGAAACCACATACTTTGCTCTCCGTTTTGCCGCATGGCTTCAACGTTAAAGAGTAACAACAGCCTCGTCATTTTTTTATGGTCGGAAGCATTTTCATAACTCATCTCCGAGTAATCTTTGTCGTCTGATTTAATCGAAGCCCGTATCATCTGATCCAGGGCGAAGGAAAATTGTTTTTTCGTTTTTCCTTTGGACAAGGTATAAATATCGGAAAGTTTTTTGTTGACTGCTATCAAATAGCCTATTTTGTGATAAAATTCATGGTTTTTATACCAGTCTTTCAAAATAAGGAACGTGTGTAAGATTCCCTGCCAAATCTCCATCAAATCTTTGCCAACCTTTCTCTGTCCGTCAAAATAGAAAAAAGTTCCATACTTTTCATAGGAACGGGAATCTATTCCGGAATCAAGATCCAAAATCAAATCGATCCTTGTCTGATAATCATTTTCTTTTGCATTAGTCAAAAATCCCCAAAAAGATGGGTCGTGCAGTTCTTTTTCTATCGCATCCCATTGAAGAGCGATTTCTTCTTGCCGTTCACGCGAGAGCGTCTTTTTACTCGCTTCCGAGAGAAAGATGGCCTTTACAAGTTCCGAAGATGTCAAAGGGATCTTGCCGATGTTCAGCCTTTGAAAAAGCGCATTGCTGTCTTCCTCTTCATTAACTTCGTACCAAATTATCTCTACTCGTTCGGAAAGCACCCGATAGAGTTCAATCGCTTTCAAGGCAGGGTCATCTTGTTTTTGAAGCCAATCCGTAATGGCGACGAAAGAATTTTTGATGTAGAAAAAATCAATATTATCTTCCGCAGAATCCGAAGATAGATTTTCCAAATATTCTTCCGCCCTACTACGGATCTCATAAATCAGCTTAAACTTTATATCGATTTTGATCCCATATGATTTGATTGCTTTATAAATCAAATAAAGCGTTGTCAGACGTTGCTGTCCATCAATCAACTCATATGTACCTTCAGCTGTTTTTTTCAAAACAATCGGTTGAAGACAATATCTACTTCCTCGAGAGGGCTCTGTCTCATCAAAGTCCAAAATATCCTCAATAAGTTTTATTGACTCATCGGTCCAACGAAAACCTCTTTGATAAGCGGGTATCAAAAATCTTCCCTTTATGTCGGTGACCTTTCTTGTTTCTAATGAAATCGCATCCATGAGAAATATCTCCTGCAAGCATTTTTTATATTATAGCACATTCTTGGCAATTTTCAAAGAGCATTTATGCCATTTCGACGAAATTTTCCGATCAAACACAAAGGAGGGTTTCCCGGTTGTTGACGGTCGAAAGTGCGTTGTGGCACTTTCCTTATCCTGCTTCCCCGTTCCTGCAAATTTGCCACAGGTCAAATAAGAAATTTTGGTGAAATTTTCGATTTAGGGGCTCCGATTTTGCCCGAAAATCGCCCTTTTAAGTGAAGGGGTATCGCATGACAACGCTCTCAGTGAGGAAAATGCAAAAAATTTTACAGTTTGATGTTGCAAACTGCGAAAAAATTCCGCCATACCAAAGTGAGGGAAAAATTTATGTGTATCAACCGCCAAAAATTTCAACCATACCAAAGTGAGGGGAAAATTCAGGCGTATCAAAGGCGACAAAATTCACTCATATAAAAGTGGGAAGCGAACGGGTTCGCAACGGCAAGAAAACTTTAATGTTACATCTAACGTAAAAATTCACCCATATAAAAGTGAGGGGAAAAGCGTATCAAACGCCAAATAATTCCGCCATACCAAAGTGGGAGAAGAAAATTCGTGTGAACAATTACGCAGAAATGCTCCCCATACCATAGTAGGAGGTGATACCAATGCAGAACGCATGACTTCCGCCGCAGTCGGTAAACAGCGGCGAACTACAAATTTTAGGAGATAATATGGAAGAAAAAACACAACTCACAAAGTTCACGTTCTATGACCTGTATGCGGAACTCATGGACACGCTCACGGACGAAGAACGCGGGAAACTGCTACGCGCCATGTGCGCGTATGCGTTCGACGACGCGCCGCCCGCGCTCACGGATAAGAAACTTGTCTACATTTGGGGGAACATTGTAGATACTCTCGCCGTAGACAAAGAGGCGCAGGAAAGCGGGCGCACGCCGAAGGGCTTGAACAGACAGATGAAGCACTTTATGTTCCACCGAAACTTCTATGA
>CANRCY010000072.1 GCA_947629225.1 uncultured Clostridia bacterium
CAAAGAGCCCCAATACTCGTGCGCGAAGGACGTTGCGGTCATGTTCCGCGCCCTTCTTACGCATGAGAAGTATTTCGAATTTTCCAAAATCTGGCTCGAAGACTTCGCCCACCCCGACGGGCGCACGACGACGATCACCAACACCAACAAGCTTGTGCGCTTTTACGAGGGATGCGACGGCGGCAAGACGGGCTACACCTCGCAGGCGGGCTTCTGCCTTGCGGCGACGGCGAAGAGGGGAGATACCCGCCTCGTCTCCGTTGTGATCGGCGCGGACAGCTCCGAACACCGTTTCGGGAGCGTGAAAGCCCTCTTCAGATATGCCTTTTCCGCCTATGAAAGCCGCAAGATCGTGGAGGCGGGCAAGCCGATCGGCGAAAAGCTCTGTGTACGCGGCGGCAAGCAGAAGGAGATCGCCGTCTGTGCGGAGCGCGACCTCACCCTTTTCTGCAAGCGGGGGGAAGAGGTGAACGCCGCAACGGAAATTTCGCTGAGATCGGGCATGCGGGCTCCCGTTGCCGCGGGCGACGAAGCGGGGGAGATCGTGCTCTTCCGCGACGGCGTGGAAGCGGGACGGTGCCGTTTGCTCGCCTTCGAACCCGCCGAAAAATTCTCCTATGGGGACGCTTTCCGCGAGATCGCGGGCAAATGGTAAAAATTCTTGACCGCCGCCGCGCGGGAGTGCTATAATATTGCCATATCCTTGACGGAAGGCATATCATGAACACACGAAAGACGCTCTATATCAACAAAGAAGGGCATTTGACGATCGGCGGCTGCGACTGCCTCACCCTCGCAAAAGAATTCGGCACGCCGCTCTATGTCTTCGACGAAGACTATCTCCGCGGCATGATGAGAACGTACCGCGACACGATCGCAACCGAATACGGCGACGGGCTCGTGCTGTACGCGAGCAAGGCGTTCTCCTGCGAGGCGATGTACGCCATCGCCAAGCAAGAGGGGATCGGCGCGGACGTCGTCTCGGGCGGGGAGCTCTACACGGCGATGAAGGCGGGCTTCCCCGCGGAAAAGATCTGTCTGCACGGCAACAATAAATTGCCGCAGGAGATCGGGTACGCGCTCGACTGCGGCGTTGGGCTCTTTGCCATAGACAACCCCGCCGAAGCCGATCTTCTCGACGGCGAATGCGCAAAGCGGGGAACGGTGCAGGACGTTCTGCTCCGCATCAACCCGGGCGTGGAGGCGCACACCCACAAGTTCGTGCAGACGGCGACGCCCGACAGCAAGTTCGGCTTTTCGGTGCAAAGCGGCGCCGCCGAGGAGATGACGCGGCACATTCTCGCGAAAAAACATCTCCGTCTCAGGGGCTTTCATTGCCATATCGGCTCGCAGATCTTCGAAAAGAATTCGTTCTGTATCGCCGCGGAAAAGTGCCTCGCCTTTATGGCTGACATGAAAAAAACGCTCGGTTTTCGGGCGGATTGTCTCAACCTCGGCGGGGGATTCGGCATTTGGTACACCGACGAAGACGAGAAATTCACCTTCGAAGGGTATGCCGCCTATCTCAGAGCGCTCATCGGCGCGGTGAAAGAGGGGTGCAAAAAATACGGTCTGGATTTACCGAAGCTCATGATCGAGCCCGGGCGTTCCATCGTCGGCGAGGCGGGGATCACCCTCTACACGGTGGGGGCAATCAAAGAGATCAAGGGGATCCGCAAGTATGTTGCCGTCGACGGGGGCATGTTCGACAATCCGCGGTTCTGCCTCTATGGGAGCAAGTACACGGCAGTACTCGCAGGCAGGGCGGACGAACAGCCGACCGAGCTCGTCTCGGTCGCCGGCAAGTGTTGCGAGAGCGGGGACCTCATCGGCGTCGATCTCAACCTGCCCGCGGCAAGAACGGGGGACATCCTCGCCGTGCTCTCCACGGGAGCGTACAACTACTCGATGGCGAGCAACTACAACCGCAACCTGATCCCGCCCGCCGTGCTCGTAAAGGACGGCAAGGCGGAGTACATCGTCAAGCCGCAGTCGTACGAAGATCTCGTGCGCAACGATGTGCTCCCCGAACGGCTCAAATAAATCGGGCTTTTTGGACGCGCCGCCCGCCCGCAACCATGCGGGCGGGCGGCGCGTTTTCCCATATCTTGACAATTTTTTTGTCCGAAACGCACTCCTTGTGGAAATTTTTTGTTACGGTCTGCTCATTCGGTTGCTTTTTCTTTCAAAGTCTGATATAATATTTTGGTATGTCGTTTTCGTTTAATCCGAATAGATTCATAGAGCTGCTTGCGAGCTTTCTTGCCGTGACGGTCGTTCTGACTCTCCACGAGTTCTCGCATGCGTTCGTCGCCTACAAGTGCGGCGACCCCACGCCGAAGTGGGCAAAGCGGCTCTCCCTCAATCCGCTCAGGCACTTCGACATTGTCGGGCTCATCTGCTTTACGCTCGTCGGCTTCGGCTGGGCGAAACCCGTCCCGATCAATCCGAACAACTTCAAAAAATATCGCTTGGGGCTCGGGCTCACGGCGAGCGCGGGCGTTGTCACCAATTATATCTCGGCGTTCTTGTTCTGTCCGCTCGTTCTGTTGGTCATCTACTTTATGCCCGAGATCGTCTTTCTCAAATCGTTTTTGTACTATCTGACTTCCGCGCTCTACGCATACAGCCTCGGCTTCTGCGTGTTCAACCTGTTGCCCTTCTATCCCTTGGACGGCTTCCGCATCGTAGAGGCGACGAGCAAACGGCACGGTAAAGTCTATCAATTCCTCCGCAAATACGGATATTATATCCTGCTCTTCCTCATCATCGAGAGCTTTATTTGCAGAATTTTTTCGGAGAATCTCGGTATTTATCAAATGGATTGGTTCAATCTCCTCGGCTGGATCATGCAGTTCGCGGAAAAATATCTCGGCTTCCCCATTCTCGCGATCTGGGGCTTGGCATTCGGAATGCCCGTTGAAGCGCTTTGGGGGTTGCTCGCATGGTAAACCGCGAAAATTTCGAATCGGTCGTGGACTACACCACGGTCTTAGATGGCTTCGAGGGACCGCTCGATCTGCTCCTTTTCCTCATCAATAAAGAGGAGATCGAGATCAAAGACGTCTTCGTCTCGCAGGTCACCGAGCAGTTCCTCGACTATATGAAGGGGCTCCCTTACCTCGACGTAGACAAGGTGACGGAATACCTCAACATCGCGGCGACGATCCTCAAGATCAAGGCGCAAGCGCTCGTGCCCAACCTCGAAGAGGACCCCGAGCTCGACGCGGAGATCGAGGAGGACAAGGCGCAGCTTATCCGCGCGCTCGAAGAATTCCGCCTCATCAAAGAGGAGACGAAAAAGCTCAAAGAGCTCGAAACGATCGGCTACTTCTTCAAAGAGCCAGATAAGAACGTGGGGGAGACGAAGACGGTGTTCTCCCTCGACAATCTCACGCTCGACGGGCTCGTGAAGGCGTTTTCCACCGTGTTGCTCCGCCGCGAAGAGGCGAAGAGCGACGAGGCGGGGCGGGAAATCCCGCGGGACGAATTCACTGTTGCCGAAAAGATCGTCGTCATCCGCGAGGCGCTCGAATCGCAGGAAAAGATCGCATTCGAAGAGCTCTTTACCCGCGATTTTACCCGCGGCGAAGTCGTAACCACCTTTCAGGCGCTCTTGGAACTTCTGAAATACCAATATCTTCGCGTCACACAAGAGGTCGCGTTCGGACAGATCGTAATATCGCTCAACCCCGACAGAGCGGAAGGAGAGGACTATCTTGGACAAATTGACGAATATAATTGAGGCGATCCTGTTCGCTTCGGGCAAGAGCGTGGAGCTTGCCGCCATTGCCGAAAAGCTCGAGGTCACCATGCGCGAGATCAACGCCGCGCTCTCTGAGCTCGAAGCGCGCTACGGAGAGGAAGGGGGGATAAAACTGCTCAGGTTCAACGGCAAGGCGCAACTCGCCTCCAACCCCGCATACAAGACGGACGTGGAAGCCGTCCTCAATCCCATCCGCGAAAAGGAGCTCACCCGCACCATTCTCGAATGCGCGGCGATCGTCGCCTACAAACAGCCCATTACCCGCACCGAGATCGAACAGCTCCGCGGGCTCAACAGCGACTATGCGGTCCACACTCTTCTCGAACTCAAACTCATCTACCCCTGCGGCAGAAAGGACGCTATCGGCCGTCCCATTCTCTATGCGACGACGGACGAATTCTTAAAGCGCTTTAAGCTGAATTCCCTCGAAGACCTGCCCGACTACGACGCGCTCATGGCGGCGATCACCCGCCCGACGGAAAGCTATCTCTATGCCCGCGAGGAGTACCGCGAAGAAGAGGAGAACGGGGCGAGTGAGGAAAGCGAGGAGAGCGGAGAAGAAAGCGGCTACGAAATTCCCGACTTCTTGCGCGGGCTCGATGAGAGCGACCTCGTAAAAATCGGATAATCCCCGAAAAAATCAGAAAAAAATCTTGTCTTCCTGCGCAAAGCGTGTTATAATAAACATGTTACGGAACCTTCCGTCATATAAAAATACAAAGGAGAGATAATATGAAGTACTGTAAGAACTGCGGCAACGCATTGGACGACAGCGCGTATGTTTGTCCCGCCTGCGGCACGAGGGCGTCTACGCCCGAGCCCGCACCCGCGCCCGTTCCCGCACCCACAAGCACCAACAACATCTTAGCGATCGTCGGTCTCGTGCTCGCCTTCTTCGTCCCCGTGGCAGGGCTCATCTGCTCGATCATCGGGCTCAGAAAGGTGAAGGAATGCAACAGCGGAAAGGGGCTCGCGATCGCGGGGATCGTCATCAGCGCATTAGGGATTGTCTCCGAGGTCATCGCGATCATCGCTTATATCGCCCTCGGGTCCCAGCTGTACCAATATTTTTATGAATTTTTTTATGAATTTTTCCGTGAATATGCAAGCCTGGCAATGGCGATGAAATTCTGATCGGATCGGAAAAGCGGCTTTCGGAAGCCGCTTTTTTGTTGCTTTTTTCCCTTTATAAATAAATTTTGCGCGTTCGCCCATATTAACGGTATATGGGCGAACTTTTTGTTTATTCGGCATTTTTCGGAACGGCGCTCTTCTTCCTTCCGATCTTCGTTTCCGTCGACGCCTTCGTCGACGCGCGCGAGAACAAATGCTGGTTTGCGCTCAGCCTGTACGGGTTCCTGAAGGTATTCGGCGGCTATCTGCAACTCAAAAAGGAAGGGCTCGTCTTTCATCTGACGAAAAAGAAGGCGGTCATCCTGCCTTACCGTCAAATGGCGCCCATGCGGAAAAAATTCGAAGTGACGAAGGGATTCCAGCTCTACCGTTTCCACCAAATCACGGAGACGGGCGGAGAGGGGAAGCTCTACGGCTTGATGGGGGGAGCCGCCTTTATGGTCTTCGGCGGACAGGTCTTTTCCGTCCTGCGCACTCTGCACCCTTTTCTCTCCTTGAAAAGCGGGCTTCTGCTGACGGAAACGCCCAACCTGAAAGTAACGTTGCAGGCGGTCACCATCTTTAACGGGCTCATTCTTTCGGTCGCGATCGGAAAAAAAATATTGGAGGCATTCTTAAATTGGATCAGAAAAAAAAGATCGACAGCATCATGGAAAAAACGGCACAGCAGCTCCTTAGCCTGATCGACGTCAATACCGTCATCGGCAAACCTCTGTTCTCGGCGAGCGGCGCGCAGATCATTCCCTTCACCAAAGTGACGATGGGCTATCTTTCGGGGGGCGGCGAATACGGCGAAGTCAAAGCCATCAAAGAGGACGAGTGTTATCCCTTCGCGGGAGGGGCGGGCACCGTCATCAACTTAAAGCCCGCGGGATTTCTCATCGACGACGGCGTGCGGTGCCGCCTCGTTAAGGTGACGGACGACCCCTTGGACTCCGTCATCGAAAAAGCGGGCGAACTTCTCGGAAAAATCTCCGAAAAGATTACGGAGAGCGATGAGTAAGCATATCCTGCGCACCCTTTTTTGCGGGTTTCTCGCCCTGCTCGCCGCGATCTGCATCGGTCTTCCGCCGAAAACAAGGCGCGAAAGGACGTCTGCCGCCCCCGCAAGCGGGGCAGAGTGCGTCCTGGAGGTCTCTTCCCGCCGCTTTCTTCACGAAAAAAACGCCCGCGACTGCCTCCCCATGGCAAGCACGACGAAGATCATGACGGCGATCCTCATTCTCGACGACTGCGACCTTTCCGAGGAGATCGAAATCCCGAAGGAGGCGGAGGGGATCGAGGGGTCGAGCGTCTACCTGAAAGCGGGGGAGAGATACACGGTGGAGGACCTTCTCTACGGTCTGATGCTGCGTTCGGGGAACGACTGCGCCGTCGCGCTCGCCCTTCATCACAGCGGGAGCATCGGGGAATTTACCCGCAGAATGAACGAAAAAGCGGCGTCTCTCGGCGCGGAAGACACCTTTTTCGTCAACCCGCACGGACTGCCCGCAAAGGGGCACCATACGACCGCGCGGGACCTTGCGCTCATCGCCGCCTATGCAATGGAGAACCCGACTTTCGAAAAAATCGTCTCTACGAAGTACTATGTCAGACATAATTGGAAGAATAAGAACAAAATGTTGTGGAATTTCGAGGGGGCGTGCGGCGTAAAGACGGGATTCACCGTCCATGCGGGGAGATGTCTTGTGACGAGCGCCGAGCGGGACGGCATGATGCTCGTCTCCGTCGTGTTGAATTCGCCGCAGATGTACGAGCGCACGGCGGAACTTTTGGAGAACGCCTTTCGGGTCTACCGCATGGAGACGGTCTTCGACTGTTCCAAGCCCGTGGAAGGGCTTATGGCGCGGCGGAGTTTTTGCTATCCGCTCTCGGAAGAAGAGCGCGGAAAGATCGCTGTCCGCGTCCAAAAGCGCGAACCGCTCCCCGCACGAAAGGGCGATTTTGCGGGGACCATGCAAATCCTACTCGAAAACAGCTTGATTTTTTCCCAAAATTTGTATATCATGTAAGTACCCGAGAGGTACTGTGATATGCGCATCAACAAATTTTTGGCAGAGCAGGGCGTTGCCTCGCGCAGAGGGGCAGACGCGCTCATTGCGGAGGGCAGGGTCAAGATCAACGGAAAACCTGCCGCGGCGGGGGACGACGTTTCCCCCTCCGATACGGTGACGCTCGACGGAGCCGTTCTTTCCCGCAAAGTCAAGTACGAATACTATCTTCTGAACAAACCCAAGGGGTATGTCTGTACCGTCAAAGATGACAAGGGCAGAAAGACCGTCCTCGACCTGCTTCCCGCGAGCGTGGGCAGAGTGTTCCCCGTAGGGAGGCTCGACTACGCCTCGGAAGGGCTTCTCATTCTCACCAATGAC
>CANRCY010000073.1 GCA_947629225.1 uncultured Clostridia bacterium
CGCTATATCGAAGATGAGATCATGGGCATCTGCGAAAAGTACGGCGTGGGCATTACGCCGTTCTCGCCGCTCGCGCTCACGGGCACGCTCACGCGCACCCTGCCGGATGGGGCGACGAGCGCCGCGCCCTATTCTCGCCGCGCGAGGAAGGGCGCGCCTGTCTCCGCGCCGATCGGATGGGACGAACTTGCAAAGATCGCGCCCGACGGCATTTCTCTGAAAGGGGCGTTGAAGCGGCTCTCCCTACCCGATCCGTGGGCGGATTTCTTCGAAGTCAAACAGAGGCAGCGGCTCAAACTCTGATTTTTTGCGCGGAAAGAGAAAGCGGCGGAAAAAATGGGGCGAAAAAATGCTTTACACGCCCCCGCGGTTGCGATATAATGAACGGTGCGGCGAGATGTTCGCCTTGCCAAACCATCTCCGCCGCGATTTTCCGTATGAGGAAAACGCACCTTCCGTGCAATAAAAAACAAGGAGTTTTTATGAAACAAAAGATTTCGGATTTCTTTTCCGAATGCGCGCTTTTGCTGCGCTCGGTCCCCCCTCTCGCTTTTTCCCTCTTTCTTCTCTCCGTATTTTCGATGAATCTGCTCGCCAACAAGAGCCTTGATATTCCGCTCGATTGGCTCGCCCTCGACTGCGGGATCATCGTCTCGTGGGTGGCGTTCTTGTGCATGGACGTGCTCACCAAGCACTTCGGACCGAAGGCGGCGACGGTCGTCTCTCTCGTTGCAATTATCATCAACCTGTTTGCCTGCCTCATTCTCTATCTTGCGAGCCTTATCCCCGGCACTTGGGGCGCGTTTTATGACTTCGGCGAAGAACAGGTCGTCAATTCTGCGCTCGATTCCACCTTCGGCGGGACGTGGTATGTGCTCCTCGGAAGTACGGTTGCCTTTATCGCCTCGGCAGTCGTCAACAATTTTTCCAATTGGGGGATCGGCAAGCTCTTCAAGAAAAACCCCAACGGATTTCTCGCCTATGCCTGCCGCACCTATCTCTCCACCGCTTTGGGGCAGTTTTGCGACAATCTCATCTTCGCCTTCCTCGTGAGCTTTTTCTTCTTCGGCTGGACGCCCCTGCAATGCGTGACCTGCGCGGCGACGGGCATGGTCGCCGAACTCCTCGTCGAGGCGGTCTTCTCCCCTCTCGGCTACCGCATTTGCAAGGCATGGCAAAAACGGGGCGTAGGAAGGGAATATCTCGAACATGTCGCAAAAAAAGGAGAATGAGATGTCTCCATGCGCTTCGCTTAGTCGACATGACATAATACTGTCATTTCGACCGTAGCGAGCAACGCGAGCGAAGTGGAGAAATCTCACAACAGTTTAACACTCATATCACAAGGAGAAACCATGAAAATTCTCATTACGGGCGCGAGCGGCGGGATCGGAAGCGCCGCGGCGAAAAAATTCCTCGCAGAAGGGCACGAAGTCGTCGGGTTCGACCTGCTCCCCGCCCCTTTTACGGACAGGCATTACACCCACTTTGTGTGCGACGTGACGGGAGATCTTCCAAGCGTCGAAAATGTGGAAATCCTCGTCAACAACGCGGGCGTGCAGGACAGCGGGAAGGACATCGAAGTCAACCTCAAAGGCACAATCCGCGTGACCGAGAAATATGCGATGCAACCGAACATCAAAAGCGTCCTTTTTCTTGCCTCGGCGAGCGCGTCGACGGGCGCGGAATTCCCCGAATACACGGCGAGCAAGGGCGGGCTCGTCTCCTATATGAAGAACGTCGCCCTCCGCGTGGCGCAATGGGGCGCGACGGCGAACAGCCTCTCCCCGGGCGGCGTGACGACCGCGCTCAACCGCCGTGTGACGGAAGACAAAAAAAAGTGGGCGCAGATCATGGCGCTCACCCCTTTGAAAAAATGGGCGACCCCCGAAGAGATCGCCGAATGGATTTATTTTGTTTCTGCCGTGAACAGGTCGATGACGGCGCAAGACGTGCTCATCGACAACGGCGAGAGCGCGAACGCAACGTTCATTTGGTAAAGCGCGGTTACTCGCAAAACGCCGATAAGATCTCTTCCGCAGTACAAAAATGCACGACCGTATCGCGTTTTTCCCCTTGCGAGGCGCATACGGAGAGAAGATATTGGGGCGCGCCGCTCTCCCCGACGGGGAACAATTTCCCCTCGGAAAGTTCGAAGGAGCGCACGTCCTCTTCCTTCGGGTCGACGCTTCCGACCTCTCCCGCTCCCCCGCCGCGGCGCTTTACAATGCTCTCCCGCACCGTCCAGATCCGATAGAATTCCCGCAAAGGCGCCTCGGAAGAGGCGATCTTTTTTTGTTCTTCTTCCGAAAAACAGCGCGAAGAGACCGCCCGAAAATCCCGCGGGACGATCTGTTCGACGTCGATCCCCACCGCGCGGTCGGAAAAGGCGGCAACGACGACCTCGCCCGAATGGGAGAGATTGAAGCAAAGATCGGGGAGCTCGGCAAAACAGGGCTTCCCCTTTTCGCCCCGCAAAAGGGTGACGGCGGGCACGCCGCGCCCCCTTGCCGCAAGCCGTAAAAGGGCTTCGCCGACCGTCCTTTGCGCCCGCGCCTGCTCGTTTTTCAAGCGCGCGATCTCCTCCCGCCGCGCGGGGGGAAATTTTTCAAGCGCACGCAAAAGGAGCTCCCGCGGCGCGCCGACCAAAAAAACGATCGTGACCGTCACGGCTCAGCGGATGAAATTGGTGCGGATGCGCGGCTCGTCTGCGGGGCGTTCTACGCCGCTCTCCCTGCCCGCTTCCATACATTTGAGGAGCCACGCCGTTTCGCGCGCGAGAGTGCGCATCGTCTGCAAGCCCTCGCCGTCCTCTTTCACCTCTTCGGGCGTGTTGCCGTGCACTTGGTTCCAATATTGCGAAGAGACGACGGGCATTCTGTTCATCATGAAATATTTGTTGAGGCGGTCGAACGCGGCGCTCGCGCCCCCTCTGCGGCAACTGACGACTGCCGCGCCGGGCTTTCCTGCCATTCTTCTGCCGCCGACGTAGAAGAGACGGTCCAAAAAAGCGGTGATCTGTCCGCTCGGACCCGCATAGTAGACGGGCGAGCCCACGATGAGCGCGTCGAACCCGTCAAGGCGGGAGAGGATCTCGTTGACCTTATCTTTGAATACGCAAACGCCGTGCTCCCTGCAATAGCCGCAGGCGATACAGCCCGTCACGGGCTGTTTGCCGAGCCAGACGATCTCGCTCTCCACCCCCTCTTCTTTGAGGGTGTTTGCGATCTCGCTCAAAGCCGTAAACGTGCAACCGTTCTCGTTGGGGCTTCCGTTTATCATCAATACTTTCATTCTTTGCTACCTCCGAGCTCTATTATAAGCGCAAATCGTTGCGCTGTCAAGAGTGTTCAGAGCAGAAAGAGGATCGCCAAAAATTGAAGGATTGTTCCCGCGAGGTCGAACAGGTGCCAGACGGAGTGGAAATAGCGCACCCGCTTTCCGAAGGCGAAAAAGAGAATGCCGCCCGTGTAGGCGATCCCGCCCGCGAGCAGAAGCCACAGAAAGACGGCGGGAACTTTGCCGAGCAAAAAGGGAAGAATGGCGAGCGCCGCCCAGCCCATGACGAAATACAGCGCCATGGAGAGCCCCTTTACGACCTTGTTCTTCATCGCGATGGCGTTCATCGTAATGCCGCCGACCGCGCACACCCATTCTCCGATCAAAACGCCGAGCCCAATGGGCGTAAAACCCAGAGCAATGACGCACACGGGCGTGTATGTGCCTGCGATCAGCAAAAAGATCGTGCAGTGGTCGAAGATGCGGAAGACTCCCTTCGCCCTGCCGTTTGGCAAAAAGTGATAGAGCGCGCTCATCGTATAGAGGATTACGATGCAGACGCCGAAGACGGACATCGCCGCCATGTATGCCGCCGAGGGATAGGCAAAGACGATCCCCAAAGTCAGCGCGGCAAGCCCGAGCGCGCCGCCCACGATGTGCGAAACGGCGTTGAAGATCTCCTCGCCGCGCGTGTAGAAAGAGCGGAAACCCCGCTTTGCATTGACTGCTTGCATACCGAACTCCTTTCGATACCGTTAGTATACCCCTTTGCGCGGCAAAAGACTACCTACCGTTCGTTGAGGGAGTTCTCCTCTTTTTCTCGCCCTCTCTATGCTAAAAAAATTGAATTCTACCCGCAAAAAAAGAACTCTACTCAGCGTAGAGCCCTTTTTTACTTCCAAAAGAGAGACCAACAGACGAGGACGACGATGGCGATGACCATGCCGACGGAGAAGGTGATGAGCTTGATCTTTTTGATCTGCTTATCGGTGAGCGGCGTATACCCTTTGGGTTTGAGCGGCTGTTTGCAGTAGGGGCACTCCGTCATATGGTCGAGCACTTCCGCGCCGCAGTGCGGACAGAGCACCGCATGTTTTTCCATATACTTGCGCTGTTTTTCCTGACGGTCCTCGTATACCGTTGTCTTTTTGTCTTTCATAATAACCTCTTTTAGATAGGAGTCGATTTAGAGATGTCCCCCACCCCCTACCCCCCTACCACGGGGGGGCAAGCAGGACCCTCTCCCACGGAGGGGGATTCGGGGGGTGGGCGTGTTCTGATTACGTCACCCTGAGCCTGTCGAAGGGTCGCCGCAACGTTACTCTCCCATTGTCATGTCGACCGAAGTGGAGACATCTCTACTTGAATGTTAAAAATAAGGAGCCCCCTTCCCTACCCTCCCCCCAACTTGTTGGGGGGAGGCAAGTGCGGCTGAGATTTCTCGACTCCGCGCTTCGCGCTCCGCTCGAAATGACAGTTTTGAAAACCCCTCAGTCTCGCTCCGCTCGACAGCTCCCCTACAGGGGCGCCAAGAGACATTCCAAAATCTCTGCGCGTTGGAAAACCACGCTTTTCCATAAGCGCACACAGTTTGTTGCATACTTGCAACTTCTTGTCCGATGAAACGAACGAGAGAACAAGCGGGTTAAACCGCCCTTGCCCGTTTCCTCGCGGAAAAGATTTTGCGAAGCAAAAGATTTTCCGCGAAACTTTTACTCCACGCTTTTCAGCGACTCGGTCATGCTGATACGGGAAATGAGCAGTCCGAAGACGAGATTGATCGCCGCTGCCGTTCCGAGCGCGACGACCACCGAGAGCACATAGGAGACGATCGTGATATGGTAGATAAACGCCATCGTCGCCATCTCGTTTAGCTTCATCACGAGGTACATGAGCGGATAACCGAAGAGCGCCCCGCACGCCGTGCCGATGAGCGTGAGCAACATAATTTCCACGATGAGGGCAAAACTCACCTGAAAATGGGTAAAGCCGAGCACTTTGAGGGTCGCCATATCCCGCGTGCGCTCCTTGACGTTGAGAAGCGACAGATTGTACAGCACGACGACGGAGAGAAGAATGGCAAATACCATGAGAGTGTACTTCATGGCGTTGGTGGAAGAGATGAGGCTCTCGATCTCTCCGCGGTGGTCCCCCATCGTCTTTGCCGTGCCCGTGCCGTTCACTTCGTTGAGCGCGTCCCGCACCCCTTCGGGGTCGTCCGTCTTGACCCATACGTTTTCCTGATAGTAACAGTCCTCCGAGAAGGCGTTCTCCGTCGTGAAAAACCCGTTCCATGTGGAGGTCTCCACGACGTCTTCGACTTCGTAACTTGTCGTACACGAACCGAGGGTAAAGGAGAGGGTCTCCCTCTTTCCGATCTTCAGAACGTCGGCAGTGATACGGGAGAGGGTGTTCCCGCCGCGCGCGATCGCAGACATCTCGGAATCCTCGGGCAGGACATAGACCGTGATGTCCTTGCTCTGCGTGCCCGTGTGCGCGGTGGCAACGTAAGTGCGCACCCGTTCATAGGTCTCTATCTCGCCCGAAGTCTTCATCTCTTCGAGCGAGGCGAAAAATTCCTCTTCCTGCCCCGCCGAGAAGGGGCTCGATACGTCGTAATAGCAGAGCACGCCGTAGTCGTTCTCCACCGAATTCGTCATGGTATCGCCGATGCCGAAACTCGTGACGAGCAGCGCCGCGCAGCCTGCCACGCCGATCACCGTCATGAGCGACCGCCCCCAGTTGATACGGATATTGCGGATCGCCATGCGGCAGGAGAGCAGGAGATGGCGGGATTCCTTGCTCCGCCCCGTGCCCCGCTTGACTTTGGGGGTATAGGTGATCTGTTTGGGACGCATGCACTCCGCGGGGTTCTCCTTCATCACCGAGCGCGCCGCCCAAACGCCGATGAGGAGAGCGAGCAGACAGACGACCGCCGTCAAGCCGAACGTCCACGGCAGGCTGTAAACAATGCCCACGAGCTTTGACATGGAGAAGATGAGCCCGTATTTCACCGTCATGACGGCGGGCACGATGAGCGGACCGACGATCGCCCCGAGCACACAGCCGAAAAAGGTGACGACGGCGCTTAAAAAGGCGTAATGGAACACGATCCTCGCGTCCGTCATGCCGAGCGCCTTAAAGGTGCCGATGTTGATCCGTTCGCGGAGAATGAGACGGCTGATACTCGTCATGATGACGAGGACGGAGACGAGGAAAAAGATGACGGGGAAGATGTAGAGCATGTTTTTGCTCTGGCTCACCTCGTTGTCGAGAATGACGACCGATTCCATCGTGTCGCGGTCATAGACGAAGAGAAGGTTATTCTCCTCTTTTTCGGCGAAGCGATCTCTGATCTCCTCCTTCGATCCCGAATTGCCGCCTAAGAGAAGGGCTTGGTTTCGGCAGTTGCCGAGGATCTCCTCCACTTTGCCGAGCACCTTTTCTTCGGTGACAATGCTACCGAACAAGCTGTTCTCCATGGGGAGACGGGCGATCGCTTCGTCCGCGATCGTCCGCACGACCGTGTCGGTCGAGAGAAAGACGGGAGAGTTGGAATAGATGTTCACTCCCTCCACAGAGTGCATGAGCCCCGTGATCTCGAATGTATAGGCGTATGGAATTTCGAGCTTGAAGTCTTTGAGTTCGGGCACGAACGCGCCGTACGCCGCAAATTGGCGGGAGAGCTCCTCCCCGACCCTTTCGGCAAACTCGCGGAAGGCGGTGAATTCCACCGTGATCTTGTCTCCGACCGAATATCCGTTGAGCCCCGCCACCGTTTTGTCGATGAGCGCGCCGCGCGTTCCCTCCACGATGTAGGGGCGGTTGATCTCGCCGTCCGAGACGAAGATCTTGGCGGTGTTGTGCGCGCCCTCCTGCCCCTCTTTTGCGAATTCCCCGTCCGAATAGATGCGGTATTCCGCGCCGAGCCCGTCGAAGTAGGAGAAGTC
>CANRCY010000074.1 GCA_947629225.1 uncultured Clostridia bacterium
GAGACGGGCGAAAAGCTCGATAAAGACCGTTTCCGCCGCGATATGGGCGGCGTGGAAGACGCCTACCGCGAAATTTTCAAGCGCGTTACGGGAGAATAAAAAAGCCGAAAGGGCAGGTGATCTATGTCTCAAATCCATGAAGAATGCGGGGTATTCGGCGTATTTGCCCCCCGAAAACAGGACGTTGCGTCCACTGCCTATTACGCCCTCTTCGCCCTGCAACATCGCGGGCAGGAATCGGCGGGCATCGTCGTCAACGACGACGGCGTTTTCCGCACCTATAAGGACGCGGGGCTCGTCAACGACGTCTTCTCCGCCGAGACGCTTTCCAAGCTCGGCGAGGGGAACATGGCGCTCGGGCATGTGCGCTATTCCACCACGGGAAGCGGCGGAAGGGAGAACGCCCAGCCCATCGTCGTCAACCACTTAAAGGGGAACATGGCGCTCGCGCACAACGGCAACCTCGTCAACGCCTCCGAATTGCGCGACGAGCTCGAAAGCGACGGGAGCATCTTCCATACCACTTCCGACAGCGAGGTCATCTCCTACATCATCACCAGAGAGCGGGTAAAGAGGAGTTCCATCGAAGAGGCGGTACTCGCCGCCATGGACAAGCTGAAAGGGGCATATTCGCTCATCGTCATGTCTCCGAGCAAGCTCCTCGCCGTGCGCGACCCCCTCGGGTTCCACCCTCTCTGTTACGGCAAGCGGGAGGACGGGGCATACGTCGTCGCCTCCGAGAGCTGTGCGCTCGACGCGGTGGGCGCGACCCTCGTCCGCGAAGTCGAACCGGGGGAAATGCTCGTCTTTACCAAGGACGGGGTCCATTCCGACCGTTCCCATTGCGGACAGGGGAAACACCTCTGCGTATTCGAATATTTATATATCGCCCGCCCCGATTCGGTCATCGAGGGCTGTTCGGTGCACGAGGCGAGAAAGCAGGCGGGACGGTTTCTCGCAAGGCAGTACAAGCTCGACGCGGACGTCGTTGTCGGCGTGCCCGATTCCGGGCTCGACGCCGCCTACGGCTATGCCGAAGCCTCGGGCATTCCCTATGGCATCGGGTTTATCAAGAATAAGTACATCGGCAGAACGTTCATCGCACCTGGGCAAGCCGCCCGGGAGGACCGTGTGCGGATCAAACTCAACGTTCTGAAATCCGCCGTCGCGGGGAAGAGGGTGGTCATGGTAGATGATTCCATTGTCCGCGGCACCACCTGCGCGCGTATTGTAAAGATGTTGCGGAACGCGGGCGCAACGAAGGTGCACGTTCTCTCTTCCGCGCCCGCCTTTCTCAACCCGTGTTATTACGGCACGGACATCGACTCACGCGAAAATCTCATCGCATGCAACCATACGGTAGAGGAGATCGCTTCGATCCTCGGCGCGGACAGCGTAGGGTATCTCGACCTCTCCTCGGTCGCCTATTTAACGGGCGGCGACGGCACGGGATTTTGCACGGCGTGTTTCGACGGAAATTATCCCACCGAGGAGCCGAAAGTTTCCGCCAAAAGCCGCTTCGAGCGTTGGGAACGTCCCATTTCCGAAAATCCGAAATACAGGAAATAGGGGGGTGTTTCGCGGAAAATCTTTTGCTTCGCAAAATCTTTTCCGCGAGGAAACGAGCAAATGCGTTTTAACCCAAAAGTCCTCTTATTCGCCTTGACGGACAAGAAGGCAAAGTAATTGCCAAATTGGGTCGCCTACGGCGGAAGTGAATTCCGCCTAAGGCAAGAGGATTATATTTCGCGCGATTCTTTGCTTGCGCCACCCCTTGGCTCCTCCTTAGGAGGAGCTGTCACCGAAGGTGACTGAGGTGGTGTCTCTTCGAAAAGAATCGCGCGAGGAGGATTCAGGGGGGTGGGCAATTCCCCAATCACGTCACCCTGAGCGGAACGAAGTGGAGTCGAATGGGTCTCTACTGCATTCTCATAAGGCGGGATCTCTCCTTGGCAAAACCCTTTCCGGCGAGGCTCTCTCCGAACAAAAAAGGAACCTTTTATGATAAAAAACAGTTACAGCGAAAGTTACAAAGAGGCGGGAGTGGATATCACCGCGGGCTATCGGTCGGTGGAGCTCATGAAGGGACATATCCGCCGCACCCTTTCGGCGGGGCTTGAAAACGTGGGCGGTTTCGGCGGGCTCTTCCCCCTCGATACCGAGGGCATGAAGGACCCCGTGCTCGTCTCGGGCACCGACGGCGTGGGCACCAAACTCCGCCTCGCCGTTCTCATGGACAAGCACGACACGATTGGCGTCGACTGCGTGGCGATGTGCGTCAACGACGTCATCTGTTGCGGCGCAAAACCGCTCTTCTTCCTCGACTACATCGCCTGCGGGAAGAACGTCCCCGAAAAGATCGCTTCGATCGTCGGCGGCGTGGCAGAGGGTTGCGTGCAAGCGGGTTGCGCCCTCATCGGCGGAGAGACTGCCGAGCACCCCGGCACCATGCCCGAAGAGGACTACGATTTGGCGGGATTCACCGTCGGCGTCGTCGAAAAACGCAACATGGTAGACGGTTCCGCGATGAAGGCGGGGGATATTATGCTCGCTTTGCCCTCGTCGGGAGTGCATTCGAACGGCTTCTCCCTCGTGCGGAAAGTGTTCGACGTCGAACATTGCGACCTCTCCGCACCCGTTTTGGAACTCGGGGGCGGATCGCTCGGCGAGGTCCTTTTAACGCCCACGAAAATTTATGTAAAACCCGTGCTCGCGCTCCTCAAAGAGGTCAAAGTCATGGGGATTTCGCACATCACAGGGGGCGGATTTTACGAAAACATGCCCCGTTCTCTCCCCGAAGGGCTCGGCGTGAGGATCGAAAAGAAAAATATCCGCACGCCCGCGATCTTTTCCCTGATCCGCGAAAGGGGGAAGATTTCCGAGCACGACATGTTCAATACCTTCAACATGGGCGTGGGAATGAGTCTCGTCGTCGCCTCCGAAGACGTGGAAAGATCGCTCGCGATCCTGAAAGAAAACGGCGAGGACGCATACGTTTTGGGCGAGATCGTCGAGGGCGGAAGCGTGGAGACGGTATAGAGATGAAAAAGATCAAGATCGCCGTCCTCTGCTCGGGGGGCGGAACAAACTTTCAGGCACTTTATGACGCGCAGGAAGCGGGGCTTTTGCCCCATGGGGAGATCGTGCTCGTGCTCTCCGACCATGCCGAGGCATACGCCCTCGAACGGGCAAGACGGGCGGGGATCCCCGTAGCCGTTTTCGACCGCAAGCAGGTTTCTTGCCGCGCGGAGCGGGAGGAGGGCATGCTCGCCGCGCTCAAAGCAAGCGGCGCGGAGCTTGTCGTGCTTGCGGGATTTCTGAGCATCCTGAGCCCCGCGTTCGTCTCGGCATACGAGGGACGTATTCTCAACATTCATCCCGCATTGCTTCCGAGCTTCGGCGGCGAGGGCTTTTACGGGCTGCGCGTGCACGAAGCCGTGCTCAAAGCGGGGGTCAAAGTGACGGGCGCGACGGTGCATTTTGTCACTGCCGCGTGCGACGCGGGTCCCATTATCGCCCAAAAAGCGGTGGAAGTCAAGGAAGGCGATACCCCCGAAACATTGCAGAAACGGGTCATGCGTGAGGCGGAGTGGGTCATCTACCCCGAAGCCGTCGAACAAGTGTGTAAAAAACTTTCGGGAGACTGAAATGGCACAGATCGGAAAAAATATCGGACGTATTTTGAAAAACAACGCCTACCCCGGGCGGGGGATCGTCGTCGGGAAATCGCGCGACGGGAAAAAGGCGATGTTTGCGTACTTCATCATGGGCAGGAGCGAAAATTCCCGCAACCGCATTTTTACCGCCTGCGGCGACGAGGTAAAAACCGAGCCCTTCGACCCCGCCAAAGTGCGCGATCCTTCGCTCATTCTCTATTCCCCCGTCAAGGTCGTGAAGCATTCCGTCATCGTCACGAACGGCGACCAGACGGATACGATCGAGCGGTCATTAAAGGCGGGGCATTGCTTCCGCCACGCGCTCATGGGGCGGACGTTCGAGCCCGACGCTCCCAACTATACCCCCCGTATCAGCGCGCTCTTGCACCTTCCCGAAAGCGCGGAAGACTTTTCTTATGAGATGTCTGTTTTGAAGTGCGCCGACGCAAAAGGGCAGAGGTGCAACCGCTTCTTTTTCTGCTACGAAGGGGTGTGCGGGATTGGGCATTTTCTGCATACGTATGCGAAAAACGGCGACCCGTTGCCCTCTTTTTCGGGCGAACCCGAACCCGTGAAGATCGGAAACGACCTTCTCGGCTTTGCGGAGGAGATCTGGGGCTCCCTCAACGAAGAGAACAAAATTTCCCTCGTCTGCCGTGCCTATGATTTAAGATCGGGCGGATACGAACAGACGATCTACAACAAATACACGAGGTGACTTATGCGGGAATTCGAACTCAAATACGGCTGCAACCCCAACCAAAAGCCCGCGCGGATCTATATGGCGGATGGCGAAGAACTCCCCGTGGAGATCTTGAACGGCAGACCGGGGTACATCAACTTCCTCGACGCCTTCAACGCGTGGCAGCTCGTCAAAGAGATCAGGGAGAGCACGGGGCAGCCCGCGGCGACGAGCTTTAAGCACGTCTCGCCCACGTCGGCGGCGATCGGCAAAAAACTTCCTCCCGACCTCAAAAGGAGTTGCTTCGTCGAAGACATCGAGGGCTTGGACGATTCCCCGCTCGCCTGCGCCTATGCAAGGGCGAGGGGAACGGACAGAATGTCTTCCTTCGGCGATTTCATCGCCCTTTCGGACGAATGCGACGAGGTGACGGCGCGGGTCGTCGCCCGCGAAGTTTCGGACGGGATCATCGCGCCCGCGTACTCTCCCGAAGCGCTCCGCATCCTCAAAGGGAAGCGCAAGGGGGCGTATAACATCGTCAGGATCGACCCTGCCTACACGCCCGCGCCCGTTGAGCGCAAGCAGGTATTCGGCGTTACCTTCGAACAGGGAAGGAACGATTTCAAGATCGACCGCGCTCTGCTCGGGAACATCGTCACGAAGAACAAGACCTTGCCCGAAGACAAGGCGACAGACCTCATCATTTCGCTCATTACATTGAAATACACGCAGAGCAACTCGGTGTGTTTTGCCGCAGACGGACAGGCGATCGGCGTGGGCGCAGGACAGCAATCGCGCATCCATTGCACCCGTCTTGCGGCGCAGAAAGCCGACCTCTGGCATTTGAGGCGGCACGAAAAAGCACTCGCCCTGCAATTTGCCGAGGGAGTGGGGAGACCCGAAAAGAACAACATCATCGACCTCTATCTCTCGGAGACGCCCGAAGAGGTGACGGGAGAGGGAGTTTGGCGGCAGTATTTTGCCGTGCGCCCCGAGCCCTTCTCCAAAGAGGAGCAGGCGGAATATCTTGCGGGGATTTCGGGGGTCTCTCTTGGGAGCGACGCGTTCTTCCCGTTTGCGGATAACATCGAGCGTGCGGCAAAGAGCGGCGTTTCGTACGTTGCGGAACCGGGCGGCAGTGTGCGCGACGATCTTGTCATCGAGGCGGCGGACCGCCACAATATGGCAATGTGCTTCACGGGCATGAGGCTGTTTCACCACTGAGAGAGTTCACGAAAAAGCCCAAACGCGCGTCATTCCGAGCCGCGCGTGAGCGTCATTCCGAGCCGCAAGGGAAAGAACGAAGTCCGAACAGTAGCTCTCCGAGGGAATCTTGCTACGTTTAAGTTTGTTTTGACGCACCTAAACGCGCGTCATTCCGAGGCGCAAAGGAAAGAACGAAGTCCGAACAGTAGCTCTCCGAGGGAATCTTGCTACGTTTAAGTATGTTCTACCGAACCCGAACGCAACAAGATGCCTTCGCGGATTGGCAATTCGGACTGCGTATTCAAATTACGGCTCAGCATGACGCGGTGGATTGGCAAATCGGACTGCGTAAATACATTACGGCTACTTCGCCTGCGGCTCGTGCCGCGCTTAGAGAATCAGAACTTCGCGCGGGGCAGCATGACGCGCAACGGGACAGCATGATGCGCGCGGGACAGCATGACGCAGAACGGGTGAGGACAAGAGACCATGAAAAATTTCTACACATACATTCTCACGAACGAAAGCCATACGACCCTGTATGTCGGCGTCACGAATGATATAGAGAGAAGAATGTACGAACACAAGCACGAGCTCAACGAGGGATTCAGCAAACGGTATCATCTGCATTTTCTTGTCCTGTTGGAGAGGCATGATAACGAGCGGGCGGCGATCGCCCGCGAAAAGAGCTTAAAAGGAAAATCGCGTGCGAAGAAAATCGAATTGATCAAAGAAAGCAATCCCGATTGGGTCGATTTGTCTCCGCAGGGATCTTTTTAGAAACCGCACGGCGCGGGATTCGGGACAAAGGAGGAATCACATGAACATTCTCGTCATCGGGGGCGGGGGAAGAGAACACGCCGTTATAAAGGCGTTGAAAAAGAACAAAACGGTGGAACGGATTTGGTGCCTCCCCGGCAACGGCGGCATCGCGCGGGACGCCGAGTGCGTCCCCATCAAGGCGACCGACCTCGAAGGCGTCGTCTCCTTTGCAAAGGAGCGCAAGCCCGATTTTGCAGTCGTCACGCCCGACGATCCTCTCTGCATGGGGCTCGTGGACCGCTTGGAAGAGATCGGTGTTCCCTGCTTCGGTCCCACGAAGGACGCCGCCGTCATCGAGGGAAGCAAAGTTTTCTCCAAACGGCTCATGGAAAAATACAACATTCCCACCGCCTCTGCCCGCGCCTTCACCGACCCCGTTTCCGCGCTCGCCTATCTCGAAACGCATTCCTATCCCGCCGTCGTCAAGGCGGACGGGCTCGCGCTCGGCAAGGGCGCGCTCATCGTCGGTTCCTTCTCCGAAGCGCAGAGCGCGGTAGAGGACATGATGGTGAAAAAAATCTTCGGCGAGAGCGGAAGCCGTATCCTCGTAGAGGAATTTTTGACGGGACCCGAAGCTTCCGTTCTGACCTTCACGGACGGCAACACCGTCGTGCCCATGGTCTCTTCCATGGACCACAAACGCGCCGAGGACGGCGATCGGGGGCTGAATACGGGCGGCATGGGGACGGTCGCGCCCAACCCCTTCTACACAGAGGAGATCGCAAACGTG
>CANRCY010000075.1 GCA_947629225.1 uncultured Clostridia bacterium
TGCGGGAGCTCTCATCCTGTCGGTCACGGAGGGAAGCCCGCCGAGCGCGAGCCCCACGAACAGCGTAACGGTGGGCATGGGATAGTGTTTCAGTCCCCATTGGATGGGCAGAATGAGCGCGGCCACGCCGAGGAGCATTCCCAGAACAATGGGAAGCAGGGTGAGAAAGCTCGACTTGAAATGTTTGAAGAAGTCGGCGATCGCCCCGACGAGTTTTTCGTAGATCCCGAGGATCGCCGCAACCGACCCGCCCGAAAAACCGGGAATGATGAACGCCACGCCGATCGCCACCCCGCGCAGAACGTCGAGGAGAAAGGAGACGAGCTTGTTCTGTTTTGCCGTGTTCTCTTCCATAATTTATGATTATTGCAAACGGTCGCCGAAAATGACTTTTCGGAGGTGACGCCGTGTTGAGATGTCTCGACTTCGCTACTTCGTCGCTGACGCTCCTCGTGCCGCACTTAGAGAAACAGAACGGTGCGCGGGGCGACATGACGATTGAAAATAAGGTGGAGATGTCTCGACTTCGCTCGACATGACATTTTAGGGCGACAGCTCCCCTACAGGGGCGCCGAGGATACCCCCACCTGTCTCGCTACGCTCGCCACCCGCCCCCGTAAACAGGGGCAGGTCTTGCCCACCCCCTTAATCCCCCTCCGATGGAGGGGGGATGGGGCGTGTTCTGATTACGTCATTCCGAGCGCAGTCGAGGAATGTCCGTTTAATGCGGACACCCTTCGACAGAGCTCAGGGTGACGTAATTTAGAATGGAGTCTAATGTTCCAGATACATGCGCGAGCAAAATCGCCATTTTGCGCAGCGCACTCAATTTGCCGCATACCTACGGCTTGTTGTCCGATGAAACGACCGAGAGGACAAGATGGTTAAGACGCGCACAGCCAATTTCCTCACGAAAATTTTCCGACAGGAAAATTTTGTGAACAATTCACATGTTTTTCATTCCGCGTTTGCCGTGGGAGAGTTTGCGGACAGAGGTGCGGTGCTCCTCGCCCGCATACAGGCGCACAAGGTTTTTACGGTGCGCAAACCACGTTAAAACGTTCAATGCAAAGAGCATCATAAAGCACGCGATCGCCCAGCCGTTCGCGATCTCCGCCTCGTAGCGGAAAAAGAACATCAGCCCCTGCCAAAGGGAGAAGCCCGTGACCCCGAGAAGAGAGCCCATGCTCCCCCATTCGGTGAAGGCGATGTACCCCACGACCACGAACAGCAAAAGCGCGATCATGACGAAGAAATACCACCACTTCTCGCAGGAAATGCAGAACCAGAACAGCCCCAAAGTGGAGGCAATGCCCTTGCCGCCCTTGAACTTCATCGTGACGGGCCAGATGTGCCCGACGATCACGAATACGCCGCAGAAATACCGCGTGAAGTCGGAGACGACGACGTTCGTCCCCGCAAAAACGTAATTCCGAAAAATAAAATAGGAGATGAGCGCGGGAACACCCCCCTTGCATGCGTCGAGAATGAAATTGAGAAGCCCCACCTTTAAGCCGAACTCGCGGGAGATGTTCATCGTGCCGGGATTCCCGCTGCCGATCTTGTGTACGTCCTTATGCTTGAACTTTGCAATGAGCACCGCAAAGTTGAAACAGCCGATAAAATAGCACACGACCGCCATCAAGAGAAACCAATACCAAAGCTGAGAAAAGGCGAGAGATTTCTCGACTGCGGCTGCGCCTCCGCTCGAAATGACAGAGGGGGCGGAAAGGAGCGAAAACATTATGCGTCCTCCTTTTTGTTGCGCACTTGGATGCGGATGGGCGTGCCCGAAAAATCGTATGCCTCGCGGATGACGTTTTCGAGATAGCGCGCATAGGAAAAGTGCAGGAGCTTTTCGTCGTTGACCATGAGCACGAAGAAGGGCGGCGCAACGGAGACCTGCGAGGCGTAATAGAGTTTCATCCGTCTGCCCAAATAGCTCGGCGGTTCGGAGACGCGCATCGCGTCCATCAGAAGGTCGTTGAGCGCGCCCGTCGGAATACGGAAGTTCGCATGGGCGTAGACCTCTTCGGCAAGGTCGAGCAGTTTTTCCACCCGCTGTCCCGTCTTCGCCGAAATGTACACGGACTTATAATAGTCCATGAATTTGAGGTCCTCTTTGAGCTTTTCTTCGAATTTTTGAATGGTATGGGTATCCTTTTCGATCATGTCCCACTTGTTCATGACGATGACCGAGGGCTTGCCCTCTTCATGGACCTGACCGATGATGCGCACGTCCTGCTCGGTGAGCCCGACGGTACAATCGACGACGAGGAGCACGACGTCCGCCCGCCTGATCGCGTCGAATGCGCGGAGCACGGAATAGTACTCCACGTCGTCCTCGACGGAGCGTTTGCGGCGGATCCCCGCCGTGTCGATGATGGTATATCTCTTTTCCCCGCGCGTAAAGGGGGTGTCGACCGCGTCCCGCGTGGTGCCCGCGATCTCGGTGACGATCGTGCGCTCTTCCCCCAAAATTTTGTTGACGAGCGAGCTCTTGCCTGCGTTGGGTTTTCCCACGACGGCTATCTTTAAGGAGTCGTCTTGGGCGGTCTCCCCTTTTTCGAACCATTCGACCGCCTTGTCCAAAACGTCGCCGATGCCGCGGGAGTGCTCCGAGGAGACGGCATAGGGCTCCCCGAGCCCGAGGGAGTAAAACTCGAACACCTTGTCGGGAGAATAGTCGTCCACCTTGTTGACGACGAGGATGACGGGCTTTTTGGAGCGGCGGAGATAGTCCGCAACGTCGTAGTCGGAGCTCGTGAGCCCCTCCCTGCCGTCGGTAAAGAAGAGAATGACGTCGGCAGTCTCGACGGCGAGCTGCGCTTGCAGGGCGATCTGCTTCCACATCACGTCCTCGCTTTTGAGCTCGATGCCCCCCGTATCGACGAGCATAAAGGGTTTGCCCCGCCACTCGCTCGTGATGTACACGCGATCCCGCGTGACCCCCGGGCGGTCCTCGGTAATGGAAATTTTTCGTCCTGCGACCTTATTGAAGAAGGTGCTTTTGCCGACATTGGGTCTGCCGACGATCGCGATCAACGGTATCATGATACCCATATTATAAAAAAATTCCCTCTCTTTGTAAAGAAAAAACGCGCAAAAAAATAAAAACGGCGGGAGTGCCGCTTTACCTTTGACTAATATCATTCTGTCAAGGCATCTTGGTACGTTCGGGTGCGGTTTTAATCGTACTTGGACGCAACAAGATTCCCTCGGAGAGTTGCTGTTCGGACTTCGTTTTTCTTGTACGGCTCGGAATGACGCGCGTTTTGGTGCGGTTTTAATCGTACTTGGACGTAACAAGATTCCCTCGGAGAGTTGCTGTTCGGACTTCGTTCTTTCTTGTACGGCTCGGAATGACGCGCGTTGGGACACGCGGGACGCGCGGGACGGAATGACGCGTTCGTGGCGCGGGGCTGTTCGGCGTTTGCGCTGAAAACGTTTCGGTTGTTGCCTCTTCTGCGTATGATCAGGATCGGGATAATGATAATGAGCGCCAACATGCCCCCGATGATCTGCGGGTAGACGTGCAGTTCGGGCATTTGGAAGGTGATCGCCAGATAGGAGAGCCCTACGCAGAGAAAATAACAAAGGGCGAATACGATGAGCGGCAAAAAGGGAAACAGAGCCTTATTCCATTTCGACTCCGCCGCCTTGCGAAACACGCAGAGCAGGAGCACGTCGAATAAAAACCAACAGGACGCGAGCGGCATGATCCAGGGAGACGGGAAACTTTCCGTATCGTTGACGATCGCGAGCTCGTCGTACGACCCGACCCCGCACAAGCCGAGGATCAGACTAATCCCTTGAATGATCAGCCACACTTTGAGAAGGACAAAATACCACCGCTCGAGGTCGTACAGAAAATCGAAGGCGACCCAGAAATAGAAAAGACAGCCGCAGGAGCAGAGCCCGAGGCGCGCGCAGAACAGCCACTCGTCAGAAAATTGCATCGCGGGCGAGTATTTGTTCCAACCGAAGAAATAAACAAGCCCCGTGAGCAGGACCAACGAGACGGCATAAAAAATGATGCGGAATTTCATGTGCGACATAGTTCGATCTCCTTAGTGCGGCGGAACTTCAATCCTTTCGTACGATTTCGAGAATGCGGGTGAAATAGTCGGGAAGCGGGGCGGTGAAGGTCATGCGCTCGCCCGTTGAGGGGTGGGTGAGTTCGAGCCGATAGGCATGCAGGAGCTGCCCTTCCAACGCGAACCGTTGGTTTTTGTAGCCGTACAGCTTATCCCCCACCACGGGGTGCCCCATATACTTTGCGTGCACGCGGATTTGGTGGGTCCTGCCCGTCTTTAAGCAAAACCGCATGAGGGTATTCTTTGCAAACCGCTCTTCGGCGAAATACTCCGTTTCGGCGTATCTCCCCTGCCCCGCGGGCAAGACTGCCATGCGCAAACGGTCCTTGGGGTCCCGCCCGATCTGCGTGACAATGCGCCCCGTCTGCTCTTTTACCACCCCTTCGAGGAGGGCGAGATATTCCCTGCGGCAGGTCTTGTTTTGGATTTGCGCGGAGAGGGACAGGTGCGCGCGGTCGTTTTTGGCGACGACGAGCAGTCCCGACGTATCTTTGTCGATTCTGTGGACGATCCCCGGGCGCAATTCCCCGTTGACCCCGCTCAGGTCTTTCAGACGGAACAGAAGGGCGTTGACGAGGGTGCCCTCGTAATTGCCCGCGCCCGCATGTACCGTCATGCCCTGCGCCTTGTTGACGACGGCAAGGTCGCCGTCCTCATAGACGATCTCGATCGGGATATTTTCGGGCTTTGCGGCAATGGGCACGGGGTCGGGAATGACGACTTCGACCGTCTCCCCCGCTTTGAGCATTTCGCCCGCTTTGACGGGCTTTCCGCCGACGAGCACCTTGCCCTCGTCGGCAAGTTTTTTGACGGCGGAGCGGGTGAGCCCCGATTTTTCGCTCAAAAAGACGTCGACGCGGAGGTTGCCCTCCGCGACGAACTGTTTACTCTCCATGACGCTCCTCTTCGGGCTTGTTGTTTTCGGGCTCGTTTTCGGGCACATTTGCAGGATCGTTTACAGGCTCGCCGACGGGTTCCGTGATAGGTTCGCCGATGGGTTCGGCGGCGGGCTCTTGCTTCCGCTGTCTGCGGTATTTGCCGAGCGGAAAGACGGCGTCTTTGCCGACAAACAGAATGACGATGAGCAGGGCGACCGCGCCGAAGGTGATACAAAAATCGGCGATGTTGCAGTTCCCGAAATTGAAGTTGCTTCCGAGCCATGCAAAGGGGCGGAACGCGCTCACGTCCACGAAATCGCGCACATAGCCGAGGCAAAGCCTGTCGATGAGATTTCCGACGGCGCCCGCCTCGATGACGGAAAGGCAGACCTGCGCGGGTCTGTTCTTTTTGAATATGGTGAAAAAGAGGACGGCGATGACGGCGATCAGGACGACGGTCAGCGGGGTGACGATAAAGTCCATCGCCCACTTCGTATTTTCGAACGTTCCGAACGCCATGCCGTAGTTCTTCGTAAAGGAAAAGTTCATAAAACCCGGGATGAAGGGAACATCCACGAGGTATGCCTCCGCGAACATCTTGGTGATGAGGTCGACCGCGAGAAGGACGAGCATGACGATACCGCCGATCAGCGCCGCGATCATGAATCCTCCTCCATGAGCCCGAGCTCCTTGCAAAGATCGCCGAGGTCGAGGGGTTCTTTGGGGTTGAGCACTTCGTCCAAGTCGAAGCCCGTCTCCTCTTCCGCTTCCTCCTCTTCCGTCTGTTCGCCGAGGCGGGCGCGGAGAGCGTCGGTAAAGGTCTTGAAGTCGGCGCAATCCTCTTCGTCGGGATATTTTTGAAGGAGACGGTCGGAGAGAAGACGGCACTTTTCGGCGAGCAGAAGGAGCTCTTTGCGCTCCCCTTCCGTCTCTCCCGCGCTCTCTTCCTTGATCCGCTCTCCCTCTTTGACGGCGCGCATGAGCGCCGCGGAGACTTCGCTCCGCTGGGATTCGAGCACGGAGAGGCGGGCGCGCAAAATCCTGTTC
Source organism: uncultured Clostridia bacterium (assembly GCA_947629225.1). GTDB lineage: Bacteria > Bacillota > Clostridia > Christensenellales > Borkfalkiaceae > Gallimonas. The sequence continues at coordinate 6,023 of CANRCY010000075.1, forward strand.
TCCTCTTTGAGCTCTTCCTGCCGTTCGCGCAGTTCGCGCACGACCCCCTCGTATTCCTCTTTGAGGCGGGCGACGAGCGCCTGCACTTCCCTCTCTTTATAGCGTCTTTGCATGTTACTCTCCTTTATAGCCGCGCACGAGCTCCGATTTGAGATCGTAGAGGGCGCGGGAAAGGTCCACTTTATAGATATGCGGCACGTCGAGGCGGGTATACTCTTCCCAGAACCGACGATATTCCTCTTCGAAATAGGCGTTGATCTCCCGTAAGGGCTTGGGCGCGTGCACCCGCTTGCCCCCCTTGATGAGTTGCTCGCGCAAGTTCCGCACGCGGAAATCGGTGAGCGTCATGCGCTTCCACGTCTCCACGGGGTGGAAAATTTCGAGCGGCTTGTGCTCGTCGATCGTCTCCCCCGCCCGCGTGACGAGGTCGGCGACCGCTTTGTCCGTCGCCCTGTCGTAAATGCGGTAAACTTCCTTCATGCCGGGGTTGGTGATCTTCTCCGTCGTATCGGAAAGTTTGATCTTGGGGATCTCTTTGCCCTCTTCGAACACGGCGCAGAGCTTGTAAACGCCGCCGAGCGCGGGCATATCGGCGCTCGTGATGAGCTTTGTGCCGATCCCCCAGCTGTCGATCTTCGCCCCCTGCTGTTTTAAGGACGTCACCGAATACTCGTCGAGATCGCCCGAGGCGCAGATGATCGCCTTGGGAAAGCCCGCCTCATCGAGCATTTTCCGCGCTTCCTTGGAAAGATAAGCCAAATCGCCCGAATCGAGGCGGATCCCCTTGGGTTCGTGCCCCGCGGCGCGGAGTTCTTTGAAGACCTGGATCGCATGCGGCACGCCGCTGTGCAGGGTATCGTAGGTATCCACGAGCAGGAGACAGCCGTCGGGAAAGCTCCGCGCGTAGGCGCGGAACGCTTCGAGCTCGCTCGGGAAATTCATCACCCAGCTGTGCGCCATGGTCCCCGAGACGGGCACGGAGAACATCTTGCCCGCCAAGACGTTGGAAGTTCCCACGCAGCCGCCGATCATCGCCGCCCGCGCGCCGTAGATCCCCGCGTCCGCGC
>CANRCY010000076.1 GCA_947629225.1 uncultured Clostridia bacterium
ACCTTCCCGGGGTATCTCCTTGCGAGGTCGGCGAAATAATTTTCGTACACCGAGTCCCCCGTCCCGAGCAAAACGAACTGCATATCCTGACGGAGCGCCTGTTCGATGACTTCGCGCACGAGGTCGAGCCCCTTGTGGGAGACCAGACGGGAGATCATCGCCACCACGGGCGTATCGGGTTTTACGGGGAGATTGAGCATGCGCTGCAACTCCTCTTTGCACACCGCCTTGGGCGAAAGGTCCTCCGCGGAATAATTGGCGAACAGCGCCTTATCCGTCGCGGGATCGTAATAGTCGGGGTCGATCCCGTTGAGGATCCCGCACAATTTTCCTTCGTTGCGGCGGACGATCGCGTCCAGCCCGTGCGCATAGTAGGGATCCTTGATCTCGTCCGCATAGGTGGGAGAAACGGTGGAGAACCGCTCGCAGCACTCGATCGCGCCCTTCATCAGGTTGATACAACGGTCGTATTCGACCAAATTGCGGTAGCGGTACGAAATGCCGAAGAGGTCTTCGAGAATGTCGAGGGAATATTTGCCCTGATACTCGATGTTGTGGATGGTGAAAATCGCGCGGATGAACTGATACTCGGGACGATAACAATAGATCGTTTTGAGGTACAGCGCCGCGAGGGCTGCCTGCCAATCGTGGCAATGCAGTACGTCGGGATAGAAGCCGATAAAGCCGAGGATCTCCATCACGCTGCGGCAGAAGAAGGCGAAACGCTCGCCGTCGTCATAGTAGCCGTAGCACCCGGGACGCTTGAAATAATATTCGTTGTCGACGAAATAGAAGGTGACGTTGTCCTTCACATATTCGAAGATCCCGCAATATTGGTTCCGCCACGAGAGCGGCACAAAGATGTTGCCGATAAAGCGGAACTCCTTGCGGTACTCCTTGCGCACGTCCTGATAGAGCGGCAGGATCACGCGCACGTCGTAGCGTTCGTGTCTTGCGAGCGCCTTGGAGAGAGAGCCCACCACCTCGGCAAGCCCGCCCGTTGCGATGAAAGGCGCGGCTTCCGAGGCGACGAAGAGGATCTTTCTCTTTGCCTCCACCGCGATCTCCGCCGCGGGAGCGGCTTGGGTCTTGAGCTCTGCCGCGGGAGTTTCCACCGTCTCTACCGCCTTTTTCGTAGTCTTCTTGCTTGTTGCCATATTCCTGCCCCCCTGTTTTATTTTTTTGGTTTTGCCGCCTGCGGACCTGTTCAGCCCGCCGTTACAGCATTCTCCCCTTCCCGACGAAGTAAGGAAGTTCTTCGCAACCAGCGAGATGTCTGCGGTCGCGGATGACGACGTTCTTATCGGTGATGACGCATTCGAGAGACGCGCCGTCCTCGATCACCGTATCCTGCATGATGACGGAATTTTTGACGACGCTCCCCTTCCCGACCTTTACGCCGCGGAAGAGAATGGAGTTTTCCACCGTGCCCTCGATGATACAGCCGTCGGAGACGAGGGAATTTTTGACCACCGCGCCGTCGTAATACTTCGAAGGAGCCGAATCGCGCACCTTCGTGTAAATGTCGCGCGCGCCGAAGAGTTCCTCCCGCACCTCGCGGCGGAGCTGTTCCATGCTGTGCTTGTAGTATTTCTGGATGGAAGAGATCCCCGCATAATAGCCCTTGAATTTATAGCCGAAAATGCGGAGCGAATCGACGTTTTTGGCGAGAATATCTCTGCCGAAGCTCGAAAATCCCCTCTGTACGGCGTTTTGGATGGTGTCGATGAGGTATTCCCGCCTCATCACCATCACGTTGACATAGAGGTTGAACTTGCCCTTTCCGTTGACGTCGGGGTTGATCTTCAGCCCCTTGATACGGTCGTCTTCCCCGGGTTCGAGGGTGATATAGTAGGAAGATTCGACGCTCTCCTCTTCATGGTAGACCATGGTGATATCCGCACGGTTGCGTTCGTGGAAGCGGACGATGTCCGAGATGTCCATGCGGGCAACGCCGTCGCAGTCGGAGATCACGACGTAATCTTCCTTCCTGTGGTTGAGGAAGCCCGTAATGCTCATGAGCGCTTCGAGGCGGGTGGTATAGGGCTTATCCGTCTCGTTGGAGTAGGGCGGAAGCAGAATGATCCCGCCATCCTTTCTTGCAAGGTCCCAATCCTTGCCGCTCCCGAGGTGGTCGATGAGGGACTGATAGTTGTTCTTCGTGACGATGCCCACCGTCGTAATGCCCGAGTTCACCATGTTGGAGAGCGCGAAGTCGATGAGACGGTATCTTCCCACAAAGGGAATGGATGCCATCGTTCTGTGCTTGGAAAGCTCGGGAATGTTTTCGTCGTGAATATTGGAAAAGATGACGCCTACCGTAGAATGTGCCATTTGCTTATTCCCCCTTGTAATCCTTGTCGAGAATTTTGCCTGCCTCGACCTTCGCCCCCGCGCCGATCGTGATGTTCCTGCCGAGCACGGAAATGCCCGCCGCGCGGCTCTTGTCTTCGCCGACGCAAGCCCCCTCTTCGACGACGACGTTCTCGTCGACAATGGAATAGGTGACGGAGGCGTTCTTCCTGATGACCGTGCCCGCCATGATGACGCTGTCCTTGACGACCGCCCCCTCTTCGACGACGACGTTGCTCGAAAGAACGGAGTGTTCCACCGTCCCCTCGATCTCGCAGCCGAGCGCGATCATGGAATTCTCCACCTTTGCCTTGTCGCCGATATATTCGGGCGGGGCGAGCGGGTTGCGCGAATGGATTTTCCAATCGGGGTCGCCGACGTCGAACGCGGGCTCTTCGCCGAGCAGGTCCATGTTCGATTCCCAAAGGGAAGAGATGGTCCCGACGTCCTTCCAATACCCCTTAAAGCGGTAAGAGAACATCTTCTCGCCCGCATTCAGCATGGCGGGAAGCACGTCTTTGCCGAAGTCTTTGCTCGATTGGGGATTCTGTTCGTCCTCTTCGAGGTATTTGTAAAGTTTTTCCGCCGTGAAGATATAGATCCCCATGGAAGCGAGGTTGCTCTTGGGTTCCTTGGGCTTTTCCTCGAACTGATAAATGGAACCGTCCGCATTCGTATTGAGGATCCCGAAGCGGGAAGCCTCCTTCATCGGCACTTCGATCGCGGCGATCGTGCAATCTGCGCCCGTGCGGATATGCGCACGGAGCATCTCGGCGTAATTCATCTTATAAATATGGTCGCCAGAGAGAATGAGCACATAGTCGGGATTGTACTTCTTCATGAAGCTGCGGTTCTGGTAGATGGCGTTTGCCGTGCCCTCGTACCACGAAGATTTCTTCTTCGCCTGATAGGGCGACAGGATATGCACGCCGCCGAAACTGCGGTCGAGATCCCAAGGCTGCCCGTTCCCGATATACTCGTTGAGTTCGAGCGGCTCGTACTGCGTCAGCACGCCGACGGTGTCGATGCCCGAATTGATGCAGTTGCTGAGCGGGAAGTCGATGATGCGGTACTTCGCGCCGAAGGCGACCGCGGGTTTTGCGATGTCGTTTGTCAGTGCGTAGAGCCTCGAGCCCTGTCCGCCCGCAAGCAACATTGCAACGCATTCCTTTCTTCTTTGCATGATTTATTTTTCTCCCCTTTTGAATTCTGATTTTCAGTATGCGGAAGTCACTGTCCGTCTTCCATGCGTTCGAGGTAGAGGCAAGTGAGCCTCGGCATCGGGATGCGCAGGGAATACTGCTTTCCGTGGCTGGGCTTTTTCACTGCCGTGAACACCCGCTTTTTGCCGAGATGCCCGAATCCGCCGTACTTCTCGTCGTCCGAGTTGAAGAGCACGCGGTACTTCCCCTTTTTGTTGACGCCGAGAAGATAGTCGTCTGCGTCCGTTCCCGAAAAACTGACCAGCGCGACGATCTCTCTCCCCTGCCTGTCGCGGCGGATAAAGGAGACGACGTTGCGGTCTGCGTCGTCGGGCGCGAGCCACTCGAACCCGTCCCACCCGTCCTCGATCTCGAAGAAGGGCGGCATGTTCTTGTAGAAATTGTTGAGTTCTTTCACAAAGAGCGCGAGCTTGCCGTGAAGTTCGTACTTGTCTTTCAAAAAGAACTCCAAGCCCTCGTGATAGTCCCACTCCTTGAACTGCCCGAACTCATAGCCCATAAAGTTGAGCTTTTTGCCGGGGTGCGCCGTCTGGTAGCCGAGGAAGGAGCGCACGCCCGCAAACTTTTCTTCGTACGTCCCCGGCATTTTATTGATGAGGGAGCACTTCCCGTACACGACCTCGTCGTGCGAGACGGGCAATACATAGTTCTCCGAAAAGGCGTACATCATGGAGAAGGTGAGCTTGTTGTGGTTGTTCATGCGGAAGAAGGGATTGAGGGTGAGGTAGGAGAGCATATCGTTCATCCAACCCATATTCCATTTATAATTGAATCCCAATCCGCCGACGGAGGCGGGCTTTGTGACGAGCCCCCACGCCGTGGACTCTTCCGCGATCATCAAAACGTGCGGGAAGCGGTGGAAAACCGCCTCGTTGAGTTTTCTGAGGAAGGCGATCGCTTCGAGATTCTTGTTTTCGCCGTAAATATTCGGCACCCATTCTCCGGGGCGCTTGTCATAGTCGAGATAGAGCATCGAGGCGACGGCGTCCACGCGGATCCCGTCGATGTGGAACTTCTCGAAGAAGAAGCACGCGCTCGAGATCAGGAAGGAGAGCACCTCGTTCCTGCCGTAGTCGAAGCGGCGGGTCCCCCAGCTCTTGTGCTCCATTCTGTCCCATTGGCTGCTCTCATAGAGGGGCTGTCCGTCGAATTCATAGAGCCCGTGCGCGTCCTTGGGGAAATGCGCGGGGACCCAATCGAGGATCACGCCGATGCCCGCGCGGTGAAACGCGTCAACGAGGCGCATAAAGTCCTTGGGGGTGCCGAGGCGGGAAGTGACCGCAAAATAGCCCGTCACCTGATACCCCCAGCTTCCGTCAAAGGGATACTCCGTTACGGGCATGAATTCGACATGGGTGTAGCCCATTTCCTTCACATAAGAGACGAGCTCGCGCGAAAGATCGAGATAGGAATAATAGTTGCCGTCGGGATATTTCTTCCACGAGAGCAGGTTGACTTCGTAAATATTCATGGGAGAGGAGAAGCTGTTCCGCGCATACAGCGCATGAAGGTAATCCCCGTCTCCCCATTTATAGCCTTCGAGATCGTACGCCTTGCTCGCATTGGCGGGGGGCGTCTCCGTATGGAAACCGACGGGGTCGGCTTTCATGAGCTTTCTGCCGTCCTGCGCGACGATACAATATTTGTAAACGTCGTATTCGCGGACGCCCGCAATGAACCGTTCGAAGCTCTCCCCGTCCACCATGCGTTCCATTACGTCGGCTTCTTCGTCCCAGCCGTTGAAATCCCCCACGACGGAAACGCGCTTTGCGTGGGGAGCCCATACGCGGAAAAGATACCCTTTTTTGCCCTCTCTCGTTTCGGGGCGGGCGCCGAAGAGTTCGTAGATTCTGTCATTTTTCCCATGATGAAAAAGATAGAGCGGAAAGTCGGTCTCTTTCAGAATTTTCTCCGCCATTGCATGCCTCCCCCTTCTCTTCGGTATTTTTCTCGCTCTCTTATTATACTATATATTTTGGCAGGTTTCAATACCCATTTCAAACTTTTTTATTGCTTTTCGAAAATTTTTTCGGCGGAAACGCCCCCGCATTTTCCGATAAATTTGGAGAAAGAGAGTTGCAATCCTGCCGAAAGCGCGGTATAATGGAGAAAAAGGGAGGAGCGCATTTTTATGGCAAGCGAGAACTATCTCGAAAACCTCGTCGTGCTCACGGGGATCATGGACGATCCGCTCATCGCGGCATTCGCCGCTTACAGGAACGGGAAAACCGCCGCCCGAAAAACGGCGTTTCTCCGCGAGCTCTTTCTGCATAAAGCGGAGACGAATTTTTCGGAATATGTGGCAGAGAAAGTCATCCGCGACGAAAACGCTTTTTCCCGCGCATGCGCCGCGGGGGACGACATCTCCCCCTTCCTGAAAAGCGCCTACATCGCCGACCTCGCCGAGATCGGGCGCGCGCTCGAATTCGAGAGTACGGACTTCGACGTCGGAAAGCCGCCCGTACCCCTGAAAACGTGGGACGATAAGGCGGCGAATCTCCTCTACGGCTATTACCAGAGTTCGGGATACGGAAGATTTCTCAACCAATCCGAATTCCGTTACGACGCGGCGCGCGGGCTCGTGCCCGTCCCGCCCTGCGCCTATACCCTCGCCGACCTCAAAGGCTACGAGCGGGAGAAGGCGGAGATCTACGACGATCTCGAAAATTTCGTCAAAAAACTCCCCTGCTCGCACATGCTCCTCTACGGGGAGAGCGGCACGGGCAGGTCCTCGAGCGTGCGCGCGGCGGCAAACGCCTTCGCCTCGCAAAAACTCCGCCTTGTGGAACTCCCGCGGGAACAGCTCTCCGAACTCCCCCGCCTCACCGAGCTCCTCGCCGAACTCCCGCTCCGTTTTCTCGTCCTCATCGAGTCGCTCGACGGGCAGACCCGCATTCCGACGTGCAGTGCGGAGAACGTCTTGCTTGCGGCGACGGGGAGCGACCTCATCGACGGATTCGGCGTCGCAATCCCCTTCCGCGCGGCGGGCAGGGAGGAATACCTTTCCATCGTGCGCGAACTCGTAAAGGAGCACAAACTCAAAATTTCCGCGGAAGAGCTTGTCTCCCTCGCGGACAGGTGGGCGGAAAAGCACGGACTCTCCCCGCGGAGCGCCCGCTTGCTCTCGGGGTATCTGTACGCCTGTAAAGAGAAGGGAAAGGAATATAAAATCTGAGTCTCTATCCTTATATAATAGGAAACAGAGAAAAGCGCCCCCTCGGCAAGTCTGCCGAGGGGGCGCACTTCATTTACGGGCGGGAAGGCGGGTCTACAATGCTCTTCGCCGCCTCGAAAATGTCTCCCGCTCCGAGCACGAGAACGAGGTCGTCGGGTCCGAGAAATTGCAGGAGCCGTTTTTTGAGCTGCGCGGGAGACTGCACATAGACCGCCTCGGGAAGGCGGGAAACGAGGGTATAGGCGCTCCCTTCGGGCAGAAAGGGCTCGCGCGCGGCATAGGTCTTGTAGACGATGGGATTCTCCGCCGCCCGCAG
>CANRCY010000077.1 GCA_947629225.1 uncultured Clostridia bacterium
GGTGTCGCTTTGTTGACGACCTTGCATGTTGCACACCCCTTTCGGCGCAAAAGGCGCGCCACTTTCCCCTCAAAGGGGACAGCAAGGGAAAGGGACAAGCCTCTCCCGCCCCCTTTACTCCAACTTTAAGGAGCTGGCGCGACGCACCTCTTCTCTTTCTTGGCTCCCCCTACGGAACGGAGAGGGGGAGCTGGCGCGTAGCGCCTGAGGGGGTGTTTCCTAAATTTACTGCGCGTTGGGAAATCGCATTTTCCATAAGCGCACACAATTTGCCGCATTCCTACGGCTTATTGTCCGAAGAAGCGACTATTGAGAATAAACCCAATTGATGTACAAAGCCCATTTCCTCGAACAAAAGCTTTTGCGAATGCAAAAGGATTTTGTTCGAAAGACAAAGAGAGACATGGGTCAAAAAGAACAGACCCATGCCCCCCTTTATTGGAAAACGTTAAGAGAGAGTGAGCAAAATTATATATTCGTTCCATTCAAAACGTTTCGGTGTATGCAATTTTTTAAGCGCGATCATGCCCCATCACGGGTCGGTCTTTTGCGAGATCGGTACGATCGTCACCGCCTTTTTCCATAGCTCGCTAGTACCGTCCGACGTGATCGAAATCGTGCAAGTGATGTTCTGCCGTTTGACTTTGCCGCTGCTGGATAGTATATTTTTCACTTCGAATATGATATCCTTGATGTGAACCTCATCATACGCCGCAGTGCTAATCGGGGCATAAGGGGTAACAGATGTCTCATCGAAAACGGACTTGGAAGAAATTTTTAACTGCCCGTCCTCAACGAACATCGTACAGTTTTCCCCGTACGTCGTGCTGTCGTATGAGATTGTCTTGTCGCTTGTCGCGTCTTTTGTTTCAAATTTAAAAGATTCGCCGAAGCGCAGTTCATTGGTGATGACTTTCATCACGTCAGAGCCGAGCACAGCCGCCTTAGAGACCGCCATCATTTCCTCGCCCGTGCCGAAGAGCCCGGACGTCCCCACGATCGCCATGGACACGAACAACGCCAAAATCGCCGTCGCGATAAGCGCCTCGGCAAGCGTAAAGCCCCCTTTTTTTCTAATTCTCTTCTTCATGAGTATGAATGCCTCTTATATGCGGAATTGGATTCGTTGCCGAATTTATCGATTTTTACATCAAGTTTGCCGCCCTCGGAATCTTCAATTTTGGCACTCCCCGTTTCCGATGTGGTTCCTTCCTCAAACATTTGCTCCATTTTGGAGATGTCGCTATAAAAGTTATCGTCCATTTTGGAAGCCTGTACGTTCAAACTCATGGCAGCGGAATAGAGCGTTGCGATGAGCAAACACCCAAATGCGGCGATGAGCACGGAGATCAAGACCTCGACGAACGACTCGCCCTTTTTGTTTTTCAGTTTTCTAAGAAATTTTTTCATTTTGAACTTGCCTCGCCTCTTGAAATCACTACGTCCTCTCTTCTCCATTGAGCCGTCACTTGCAACGTTCTGTGCTGCAACATGCTGCCTGAAACAAATTCGCCAGCCGAATCTTTTTCGGCATAGGTGTATTTGGGCTCGCCTGTCTTTTGCACAAAATCCACTTTCGCTTGCCAATAGAGGGAAATTGCATATTCCCCCGTTACCAACTTGCTGCCTTCTTCCTCACCTTCGACTGTATTTTCTACCTGGAAGGAGAAAAGCAAGTTGTAGTCCGAGCCCATTTCAAGCGTACATTTGACGGGCTTGAAAACATTACTCTTCTCCGACCCGCTCACCGAGATCGTAAAGGTATAGGGTTTGAAAGCTTCAATGCTCGGTCTTTCTTTCCCCACCGACATATACCACTCGTTGGGAACGTTCAAATACGGGACGAGTTTTTCGCAATGGGCTTGAATTTTGCTGCAAAGAGTAAGGCTGCTCTCGCTCCCCCTCAATGTGCTTGCGCCGCTCATTGTAGAGGTGGTAGTCGTAGAATCGGGCAGCTTTAAGGAGTAAGAGTCGCTCTCTTCATGCTTGCCGTTCGTATAGTCCCAAGTGCGCGTGTAGTCATATTCGACCTCTTTTGAGGTAAACTGTAAATCATCGAGCATATCGACGATCATGAGCGCAGCGGAAGAGACGGAGTAATAATCCTGTTCGCTCTTATGGGAGTAGCGTCCTGCGTTGGAAGCCGCCATCATGAGCGCGGAGACGCCCGCAAGCGCGCAGAGCAGAAAGATGAGCAGCGCGATCGCAATCGACGCCCCGCGTCTGAATTTATGTTTTTCGGTCATCAAGTTTTTCACTTTTACACCTGCCTTATGTGCTTTGTAGTCCCTCGATCTTTCCGATCAAAGCATTCAGTTGAGGCTTATATGATTGAAGTTTATCATAAATCTCCTGCGCCTTTTGCTTTTTCGCATCATTCCCATTTTTTGCACTTTGGCTCGCCGTTTCAAGTTTGGAGAATGCTCCGTTCGTCTCCATCCAACCTTTAATCGTAGAACGGATAGATTCCAATTCACCTTTTTGTTCGCTAACTTCCTTTTTCAAAGCGCTCTCGACGGTCGAAATAATTCCTTTAATAGCGTTATCAAGGCTTTCAATCTCCTTTTGCAAACCGCCCACCGTATCCTTGTTATTGATCGACGACAAGTAGCTTGTCATGGAATTTAGCATGAACGCAACCTCTTCGATTGCCGCCGTCGTAGGATCAACATTCTCCGCCCAAAGATCTTGGGTGAGCCAATCGCCGTAGTGGAAAAGAATGTAGGTCGTCGGAATGTCTTCGCCTTCTACTTCAAGCCCGAATACAAACGGGAACGGATAATAATGCGTATAATCGTTCTCATGATACGGGAACACATTGTTGAAGACGATATTGGTATTCTTATCGACATAGCTGCCGTCTGGAACAAGCCGTTTTGGGGTAGAATCTTCATTTGCTTTGTAACTGGTATAAGGATTTATATCTTCATCTTCACTACCATCGCTATGATAAGTCCATTTTTCATTCCCGTAGTCGTACATAAAGCCAAGAGAATGATCGCGCGTTTCTGTGTCGCTACCATGTACATATCCTCTTGCGGCATTGCGGAGCTCAGTCGCATTTTTGAGACAGTATCCCGAATCGGTGTATCCCCACCCCGAACCGAGATAGGTATCGACATTCGTGGTGAATGCTCCTATCAATTTTTTGAGATTATCAGACGAGGTGTCAGTGGCGTTCTCAATTTTGATTTTCAAAACTTCAAGCGCTTCTTCCACGCCCGAGTTCGGCGACGCGACGCACAGCGCGGCATATCTGCGGAAGTTCGCAACAGGATCGCGCAGTATGCGCATGTCACCCTTGTTTCCTTCAATATCGACCACATCTTCAAAGTTATCTTTTTCCTCTTCCTTTGTGCCGTCGGGTATCTTGTGTTCGTCAAGAAGGTCATAAAGCTTGCCGAGTTGTTCCACGGCTTCGTCAATTAAAGATTGAATATCCTCCGCCGTATACCATTTTGCCGTTATCTCCACGCCATTTTCATCCTTATAGGCTTCTTCCTCATCGTTTGCGTCGATTGTCAATAGTTTATTGTAATTTTCTTTTAATTTTGTAAGGAGACTTTCGAGCTGCTTCTTTGCTTCGTCTGCATAACCCGCAGCTTCCGTGGCACATCCACTCATGGGACTGTTATTTGTCCACTTCGAGGTAATGGTCGGATATTCCCCCAACGCCTTGATGGCTTCCTCGATATTGGAAATTTTCGCCTTTTCCAACATCTTTTCGCGCTCGACGGACGACATGCCGAGATCGCAGAGAAGCTCGTAAAAATTACCCGTCACAAGCCCGCGGAAATAACGGTAGATGAGTTCGCCTGTTTTATCCTTCAAACCTTCTTGGTAATAGTCCTTCGCCTTGTCGAAAAGGCGGTGAAGAAGATCGGAGCCGAAGTGTTGATAGAAAAGTCCTTCATGATAGAAATACGTATATTCAGTGTAAGACTCCCCTTTGCTATTCGTCTTGTTTTCCTCTTTGACAATCTCTTTCTCGTCATTGCCGAGAATGGCATTGAGATTATCCTTCGCTGTCTTTTTTTGCTCATCCGTGGCAGAATCACTGAGGAGCGTATTATATTGCTCCTTCAAAAAGTTATAATAGTCCATAAAGGTGTAAACACCTGCTTTGCCGTTTATGGTAAAGTCGTTGAGTTTCTTCTTGACGTCGTTGCTCCCTTTATAGGACATGGAAACCGTATGTTCTTCCCCTGTGTCGTCGGTATACGTCCCATCGTATATGACATGAAGCGCCTGCACAAGCGTTAAATAAATACCCTCATGCTCAGTCCCGTCGTCATTCTTCTCCACTTTTCCTTCGACTCTTGCTCTATCTTGATCGAACCAAATCTTCTCTGTATACTGATAATAACCTCCCGGATAGTCGGTTTCTTGTTCTACCTCGTAGAGAATCCTGTCCATCAATTCTTTGATCTTATCGAGCGTTTGAAGCTTTTTGAGCCAAACGATCTTATCGGAAGCCTTTCCGATCTCTTTAAGCAAATTGTCCTTGTCCGAAGAATCCTTGATCTTTCCTTCGAAATCTTGGACTGTATCTTTCATCGCCTCAAAATAAGGACTATTTTGGTATTTGATCCCCCGTTGTGCGATGTAATAATTTTTGTTTTCGTTTTCGAATGACGCGCCCGCAAAAAATGTGAAGCCCGCATATTTGCCTTTGAGATAGTTGTCGCCGTAATGGAAATCATGGGTTTGAATCCACTCGAATCCGTCCCCTTCAAACGTCCCGTAAATGGGCGCTGCGCTGTTCCAGTGATAAATCGTATCGCCTTCCTTCTTCTCCCCGTAGATGATGACGCAATAGTTGCCCGTAATGTTGAGCGAGCTCTTCGGGTTTCCGCCGTATCCGCCGGTAGAGCCTAAAATGCCCGCTGCCGATTCTTCCGCATACTCGATGTGCCCCGCCGTGTAGCAGGTTTCAATGCGGTAATCGTCGCCCGAGGGGTCGCTGTCCTCTTTGATAAACCCGACAAGCCCGCCGACATATTTGCCCGAAAGATTCCCCGCCGCATAACAATTTTCAAGCTCACTGTCGCCCGTGATGCAGCCGATCAGCCCGCCGACATACTGTGAGGAACAATCTGCGCCCTTTTGATAGCCCGTATAGACGGATGCGGAACAGTTTTCGATGTTCTCATCTTCGCAGAACCCGATGAGTCCGCCGACGTAGCATTCGCCCGTCACGCGGTATTCGTCGGGCTTATATACGTCTTTTTCTTCTTCGTTTTTCTCCTTCGTCATATAAACTTGGCAGTTATTGATGTGAGAAGAATCGCGGGAAGTGCCGATGAGCGCGCCCACGCCCATTTCGTAGAGCTCCGAAAAATGCGCGGTCATTTGGCTTTTCACGGAAGGATTGACAAGCAAAATATCATACAGCCGCACATGGTATACATAGCCGAACAGCCCCGCATAGAACGGAGCGTCGACTTTCAAATGACTGATCGTCAAATAGTTGCCGTAGTAGTAGAAATCCTTCGGAAGATTGACGGGCGTAAAGAGAATTTGCTTCCCCTCCTCTTTCCATCCGTCGTTGTTAAAGTCGATCGCATTGATTTGCTTTGCCTTCGAGATCGACTTGACATAATCCCTTCGGTCATACTTTTCGGCGATGTCATCATACTCAACCTTCGGAGATGTATTACTACTACCGTCGGTGTAAGTATTTGCCATGCCGTAATTATAATCGCCATACGTATAAACGCCGTTTTTTTCCGTCACTTCGGGCAAATAACTTTTCAGGTTCGGTCTCAATTCCGTCAAATTGTTGAGATTTTGCAAATGCCGCCCGCAAGCAATCTCACAAGTACTTTTGTCGTAATTATTGAACCAGCCGTTGAACGTCAAAGACGCCGACCGCGGCAGGAAAGTCGGATCGACGGGGAATTGCGTGTTTTCGTTCGCCGAATCGAGCAAACAATAAACGGTGACCGTGAGGACCGAATTGTCGCCGAGCTCGAAATAGTTGTCCTTGTTTTTTTCCGTTGCCGTCGCATTCGAACGGATCGCCCAGTTTTCGAATTTGTCCTTGGGGGTATCCTTTAACTCTTTCGAATCGGTTTTGTAACACGTTTTCATCGTATCCAAAATCATGGTATATGTGGAATCCGTCGAAACCATTTGAGATTTTACAATGGGCTCATACTTTTCATTGTTCTGGGAAGGAGTTTCCCCCCCGAGGGAGAAGGTCGAATAGATCGCAGCCTCGGCAAGGCTCATGCCGTTTGCAAAAGCTTTGCCTTCCTTGTCCGTCAAGGAAATGAGAAGCCCGAGCTTTTTCTCTTCCTCTTCGAGCTGCTTGACTTTCGGGATATGGATTTGAAGCGCAAGTTCCTCATAGTTCGTGATCGTGAGCTGCGGCGTGGGAAGGTTCGCAAAGGCGATCTCTTGATCGTCCGCCTCACCCAAATAATAGCCGACATTAGCCTTCTTGCGCTTTTCTGCATTTTCGTTGCCTCTTAAAGTTAAAAGATAATCCACCGTGCAAGTTTCAAACTCGTTAGGAGAATAGAACACTTCGCCGCAAATGCCCGTGTCCGATTGGAAACCGACTGCAAAATACCCGTCGGCAATGTCGGGATCGATCGCACCGAAGGGAAGGATGTAACTCATCCCCGTGCCCCTTGTGATCGTTCCGTCCTTATCCGAATAATTGAAGAGATAGCGATAGCCGCCCTTCTTTGCTTCCGCGTCGGTGCTCTCTGCTGTGGACGTCGCATGCGCGGACTCCGTCGGCTGTTCGCCGAGAGCGCGAAGAGTTGACATATCGCCCGTGTTGCGGATCTCCGTAAGGCGGTTTTGCACGGCTGTCGCAATGGCTTCCGCACTGCGGTTGTATTCCACATAATCAATGTCCTTGGGATTGATAAACACGAAGGCAATCCCCGCAAGGACCCCGATGATGGCGACGACGATAAGAAGCTCCGCCAAAGAAAAACCGCGTCTTGTTTTACGATG
>CANRCY010000078.1 GCA_947629225.1 uncultured Clostridia bacterium
CGACGTCCTCGTGCAACTTCCTTCCTGCGTGCCCGCCACTCCCTTCGAAACGAGCGGCGCGACGATCGGCGCAAGGGAGACCGCACAGGAGATCGCCCGCCCTCTCTTTTACGGACTGGGCGAGATGATGAATTTCCCGGGCGTGCTCGCCGCGGATGAGGCTGTGCTCGAAAAAATTCAGGCGGCGCACGACGCGGGCAAGCCCGTAGACGGGCACGGACCGGGGTTAACGGGGGAAACGCTCTGCGCCTACCGTGCGGCGGGCATTCTCACCGACCACGAGAGCCGTTCTGCCGCGGAGTGCCGCGAAAAGGCGGCGCGGGGCATGTATGTGCAAATCCGTTGCGGCTCTTCCGTCAACAACATCGAGGACGCGGTCGCCGCCGTCGACGGCGACAATTACCGCCGTTTTCTGCTCTGTTCGGACGACAGGAACGCGAAGGACCTCTCCGTCCGCGGGCACATGGACGACGCGCTCCGCCGCTTGGTACGGGCGGGTCTCCCCGCAAAGTATGCCATTGCAATGGCAACGCTGAACGTTGCGGAGTGTTACGGGGTCAAGGACGCAGGCGCGCTCGCTCCCCGCTATTTTGCCAACGTCGCGCTCGTGGACGATCTGGAAAATTTCAACGTTTCCGCCGTCTTCCACAGAGGGACGCTCGTCGCGGAGAAGGGCAAGCCCCTGTTTGAAGCTGAGAGGCGCTATCTGCCCGCCGCCGTCAAGAGCACGGTAAAGGTAAAGGGGATTTCGGCAGAGAGCTTTCAGATCGTCGGGCACGGCGGCAGATTCCGCGTCATGGAAGTCCAGCCGCACGGGCTGTATACGGAGGAGCGTTTCGTCCCCGCGCCGAAGGGGATTCTCGACGTAAAGGGGACCGATCTTTGCAAGCTCGCCGTCGTGGAGCGGCACTTCGGAACGGGCAATCTCGGGCTGGGTCTCGTAAAGGGATACGGCTTTTGCGGGGGTGCAATGGGGATTTCCGTCGCGCACGACAGCCACAATCTCGTGATCATGGGGGACGACGACGCCGCAATGGCGCGTTGCGTCGAACTTTTGGAGAGAGCGGGCGGCGGCATGGCGATCGTCTATCGAGGGGGAGAAGAGGTGTTCGCGCTCGACGTTGCGGGGCTTATGAGTTCCGCTCCCGTCGAAGAGGTCGTTTCGCGCACGGGGAAGTTACAGGAACTCGGGCGCAAGATGGGGGTAAAGGAGTGCTACGAACCCTTTATGACGATGATCTTTTTGTCCCTTGCGGTAATCCCCAAACTGAAACTTTTGGACAGGGGATTGTTCGATCTCACCAAGTGGTCGTTTGTTCCGCTCGAAGAGCCCGAATCGGTTGACTTGCCCTAAAAATTTGCGTATAATAAAATGGTTCAAGGTTGTTCACGAAAAATCTTGCTACGCAATCTTTTCCGTGAGGAAACGGGCATTCATGTTCTGACCTTCTTGTTCTCTTAGTCGTTTCATCGGGCAAGAAGTTGCACCTTATTTTATTGTCATGTCGACCGAAGGCGTCAGCCGCAATGGAGACATCTCTACCTTAATTTTCAAAAAGGAGGAAACGCAATGAAAGGACGAAGTAGCCAATATCATCCATGCAACCGTCAACCGATCGGCGGGTCGTCTTGCGTTGCCCTTTCCGCATAGCGTCAGGCTCGGCTCCGTCGGTTTTTCCGTAAACCAAAATTTGGAGGCAGAGCCATGACCGAAGAACTCAAATTGCTCATTCAGCAGAAAAACTATCAAGAAGCTGCCGCGTCGGTAAAGAAACCCGAAGAGGCGGCTTCTGTTTTGTCCGAATTGGCGGAAGAGGACGTAATCCCGTTCTGCCGCGAACTCGAAAGCGACTTTTTTGCAGACGTCCTCGTCTTGCTCGACACACCCTTGCAGGAGAAAATCCTCTCGGGCCTTCACGATGACGAGCTCGAAGAAGTCATGGAAGACGTCTCGGTCGACGATACGGTGGACATCATCGAGGAAATGCCCGAAGAGGTCGCCCGCCGTATTGCCGAAGAGGAGGAAATTTTAGCGCTCCTCGAAGAGAAGAAGTTCTCGGTGTTAAAGCCGCTCCTCTCTTCGATGAACGAGATCGACCTTGCCGAGATATTCGACAGCGTCAAAGAAGAGGACCTTCCCATCCTGTTCCGCATTCTGCCCAAGGACCTCGCCGCCGAAATGTTCGTCGAGATCGACCGCGACACGCAGGAAAAGCTCTTAAAAAAGCTGACCGATAAAGAGATCAAAGAGGTCATGGACGAGCTCTTCCTCGACGATACCGTCGACCTCGTCGAGGAAATGCCCGCCAACGTCGTCAAGCGGTTGCTCTCCCAGAGCGACAGCGAAACGCGCGCCTACATCAACGAGCTCCTCAAATACCCCAAAGACAGTGCGGGCAGCATCATGACGATCGAATTCGTCCGCTTTTTGCCCACGATGACGGTAGAGGAGGCGTTTTCCCGTATCCGCGCGCAGGCGATCGACAAGGAGACGATCTACACCTGCTATGTCACCAACGAAAAGAGCGAGCTCATCGGCATGGTCACGGCAAAGGACCTCATGCTCGCCGACCCCAAGGCGCTCATCTCCGATATCATGGAAGATAACGTCATCTATGCGGAAACGCTTGACGACAGAGAGGAAGTCGCCCGTAAGATCTCCGACTACGGCTTCCTCGCCATTCCCATTGTAGACAGGGAACGCCGCCTCGTCGGGATTGTCACCGTCGACGACGCAATGGACGTCCTCGAAGAAGAGAACACCGAAGACGTCGAGAGGATGGCAGGTATCGTTCCCGATAACAAGCCCTATCTCAAAACAAGCGTCTTCTCCATTTGGAAGAACCGCGTGCCGTGGCTCCTCATCTTGATGGTGAGCGCAACGTTTACGGGGCTCATCATCAACATTTTCGAAGGCAGGCTCAACGCCATCAGCCCCGTGCTGTTCGCCTGCGTGCCCATGCTCATGGATACGGGCGGAAACTCGGGCGCGCAGGTCTCCGTTACGGTCATCCGCGCGCTCGCCCTCGGAGAGCTTTCCACCAAGGACGCGGGGCGGGTCCTCTGGAAGGAAATGCGCGCCGCCGTTTTGCTCGCGGCAACGCTTGCCGTCGCCTGTTTTGCCAAGCTCATGCTCATCGACAACTTGCTGTTCAGCACGTTTATGCCGGGCAACAAGGCGTATACGCCTCTCCTGTGCGCGATCGTCTCTCTTGCGCTCTTTTGCACCGTCGTGGTCGCAAAACTCGTGGGGTGTCTCTTGCCCCTCCTTGTAAAGAAGTGCAAGCTCGACCCTGCCGCCGTCGCCTCTCCCTTCATCACGACCATTGTCGACGCCGTTTCGCTCATCATCTTCTGCGGTCTCGCAGTCGCGATCTTGGGGTAAAAAGGTTTCACGAATTTCTTTTTCTCGCCGCTTGTCTCGCCCTCGGAACTCGGGCTCGAATGCGTTTGTCGCTCCACGGGCTACGCTCCAAACGTGAAGCGACGATCGTAGCAAAAAGAAATCTCGTGATTGCTGCGGTCGTCCGCCGCTTAACGCGCGAAGTGAATTCGCGCTACGGCTCTCGGCGAAACAATGGGAACCCCTCCTCGGGAGGGGGACTAAGGAGGTGGGCAACCACTCGCCCGTAAGCGCGTCAGCGTGTACTCTCGCCTCCCCCCAACTTGTTGGGGGGAGGGTAGGGAAGGGGGCACCTTATTTTTTCTTGCAGGGAACACCGTTTCCCCTTACCCCCTTGCGTAGCTCGGGTACTTTCCCCCGCTGACGCGAGGGACAGCAAGGGTGAAGCGTACCCCACAATAGGAGGCAAACATGCAACTCATTGCCGCAACGGGAAATCTTCATAAACTCGGCGAACTGCGCAAAATGTTCCCCGAGCACGAAATTCTCTCCGCCAAAGAAGCGGGCTTTACGGGAGAAGTGGAAGAGACGGGCGATTCGTTCCGCGAAAACGCCCTTTTGAAAGCGCGCGCCGTGATGAGGGCGACGGGAAAACCCGCCCTTGCCGACGATTCGGGGCTGTGCGTAGACGCTTTGAAGGGCGCGCCGGGCGTTTACAGCGCCCGCTACTCGGGCGGCGGCGACGCCGAGAACCGCAAACTTCTTCTCAAAAATCTCGAAGGGGCAGAAGACCGCCGCGCCCACTTTTCTTGCTGTATCGCCCTCGTGTTCCCCGACGGCAGGGAGCTCATCGCCGAAGGCAGAACGGGCGGGCAAATCCTTTCGGCGCCCCGCGGCGCGGGCGGGTTCGGCTATGACAGCCTGTTCCTCTCCGACGACTTGGGCGTCACCTTTGCCGAGGCTTCCGAAGAGGAGAAGAACGCCGTCTCCCACCGCGGACGGGCGATCGCAAAATTGAGGGAAATGTTATGAAGACCTTTGTCATTCTCTCCGACAGCCACGGCAGAAACAAAAAAGCCTTCCAAAAACTTTTGCCGCTCTTTGGCGAGAACGATTACATCGTACATCTCGGCGACGGCTCCGCGGACATGCGCGAGACCTTTTCTTCCTATCCCGAAAAGACCTACATCTGCCGCGGAAACTGCGATCTTTCCTACGGGGAAGAGGAATTCATCATCGAGGCGGAAGGAGTGAGCCTTTTGTGTTGCCACGGGCACAAGTGGGGGGTCAAGAGCGGAATTTCCCGCCTTGCCGCCCATGCGAAGGAGCTGGGGTGCGAGGTTGCCCTCTACGGGCACACCCACCGCGCCTCTGTCGAAAGCTCGGACGGCGTTCTCTGCGTCAACCCGGGAGCGCTCGGCGACTATGCCGCGCCGAGTTATTGCTATCTGGTCGTCCACAAGGGCAAAGTTACGCCCACGATCGTACCGCTGTAAAACATCCGCGCCATTCTCTCGGCGCGGCTGCCCACTTGTTTTCATCTCTTCCGCAAACTTTTTCGCGCTGCCGTCTGTTCCCGTGTAATAAATATTGATCGTAAACGCCATGTTTCACCCCTTTAGGCTCTTGCCGAGTTCATCATTTTATTCTCCTTTTGCGGCGATCTTCTGCATTTTCGCCGCCAAATTTTGCAAAGCGTCAAGAAGGGCTTCGGGGGCTTCGATCTCCGCATAAATTTCCCGTTCCCGTCTGTAAAGGTCGGATAAAACTCCGTCGGCATACTTCTTGCCGCTTTCGGTGAGGGAGACGAGCAGTTCCCGCCGCTCCCCCTTGATTTGAGAGAGCGTAATATATTGTTTGCTCTCCAAATCTTTGATGATGGTGTTCGCGGTACTCCGCGGAATGTCCCAATCGGCGCAGAGTTGTTTTTGGCTGTGCCGCTCCCCGTCGTTTAAGGCATACAATATCCAAAGAAGATTGGGAGAGCCGAGTTTGCAGTTCTTCCCGTACCCCTCATACGCGCCGTCGATTTGATAGACGAGCTTTCCGAGCCTGTAAAAAAAGATACGTTCGTCCATAACGTTCCCTCTGAAATTCTATTTCGTATTTTAATTATAATTCGATTTCGTATTTCTGTCAAGCGTTCAATTGCATTTTTCATAAAAATTTTTCGGGAAACTTTCCAACGGGCGGGAGAGGGGAGCACATAAGCGGCGGAAAAGAGACGAAAAAAGTCGGGAGTTCGAAATTCCCGACTTTCCTTTGTTTTATTGGTCTTCGCCGTCCGCGAGGGGGGGCGGCTCTGCCTTTCGCCGCGCGTCACGGCGCTTTTTCACGGCGCTTCGGACCACTTCGAAGATATTGATCCCGATCCCCGAGAGGATATACACATAATAGGTGAGGAACCGCCAGACGAGCACCGTCCAACCGAGCACTGCCCCGATCCCTTCCACGGTCGAGAACACGAGGGAGCTCGCCGCTTCCATGGCGCCCGTGTTGCCGGGCGTGGGAATGAGGAGGGAGGAATAGCGCGAAATGATCACAAGGCAGGCGATCTGCACCACGAGGTTAAAGTCCGGTTTGATGTTCCCGAGCGCCAACACGACGAAGAAAGGCAACGTCACGAAGAGCAGACATTCGAGAATGCTCAAAAAGATCAGCGGAATGAACTTATAAAAGCTCTTCCAGAACTGTTTCAGACAGTTGCTGTAATCCTGCATTTCCCGCACAAACTTGATGGAGACGGTGTACTTCCTCTTTACGATATGCAGCCGAGAAAGAAGGGACACGATGAACAGAATGCACTTTTTGCTCGGCTTGGGGAAGAGGGAGAACAGGACGATGGTAACGGGGAACAGAATGTTGATCCCGAGGGAGACCCACGAGAGGGAAAGCGCGGTGGCTTTTACCGTTCCGGGCGGCAAATACCGCGGCGCAATGCTGAGCATGACGACCGAGAGAATGGTCATGCAAATGCTGTAAACGAGGTATCGCGCAATGGGGATCACGCCCGCCGTCCCGCCGGGGATCCCTTTTTTATGGAGATAATAAATTTGGAAAGGTTGCCCGCCCGTCGAAAGGGGAGTTATGCCGTCGTAATACTTGCCGAGGAACATCGTCTTCACGGCAATGCGGAAGCGGAACTTGCCCGTGTAGATCTTGAGCATATAGGCGTATTTCGAACTTTCGACGAGGATATAGAAGACGACGATCGCAAGCAGCAGGGCAAGATAGGAATAGTTGATGCCTTTGAGCATGTGGATGAAGGAGCGCTGGGGGTCCTCCTCTCCCGCCAGATGATCGCCGAGGGTAAAGAGCAGCACAATGGAGAGAACAACGAGCGCAAGCAAAAGGATGGTCTTGATCCACCAACCTTTGTTGCCCGATTTCTCTTCGCTCAGCGCCTTCTCTACGGCGTTATCTTCAGGGGTACGTTCCATATCCGATATATTTTAACACAGTTTTCACAGAAAAGCAAGAAAAGAAGGGGTCAATTTGCGAAATGCCCGAGGCAGAAATCGGCTTCTTTTGCAAATGAGGGCGGA
>CANRCY010000079.1 GCA_947629225.1 uncultured Clostridia bacterium
CTTCCATCGCCGCATTTGCGCGGCGGCATTGTTGCAGAAACATGGAAGAGGCGTAATCGGAAAGTTGCACATAGGCGATCTTGCGGTCGTTTTCGGCGGCGACGCGCTTCACGATGTTCTCCCGTTCGAGCTTCGTCACGATCTGCGAGACGGCGGAACGGGTGATATGCAACCGCTTTGCAAGCTCCGAGGAAATGATCTCATTCCCCCTTTCGCGCTCCATGACGACTTCTTGCAGAAGACGGAACTCCGTCTTGGAAAGCGTCGCTTTCCCCATGAAAAAATCGAGTTTTTCAAGTCCCTTTGCAACTTCGAGCAATTTGATCAGATATTTGTTGATCTCCATTTCTTCCTCCATTGTACGGTACTGAACAAAATTGATTATAACCGCAAAAAAAGTTGCTGTCAAGTTGTAAAGACAGCTTTTCAAAATTTTCACAAAAATATTATTTATCCGCCACAGAGGGCTTCGCACC
This sequence comes from uncultured Clostridia bacterium, assembly GCA_947629225.1. GTDB lineage: Bacteria > Bacillota > Clostridia > Christensenellales > Borkfalkiaceae > Gallimonas. The sequence continues at coordinate 477 of CANRCY010000079.1, forward strand.
GAGATAGCCGTAAAACCCGCAGGCAAGGTTTGCGTTGAAAAGTTTTCTCCTCTTTTGCGCCCTTCCGCCGAAGGCACGCTCCGCCTGCCCATAGGCGGAGAGAAAATAACAGCTCCAATCGGGCAAGGCGCGGTACATTCTGCCGAAATCGCGGTAGAGGGCAAACAGATCGTCCTCTTTGAGCCGCTCGCCGTAGGGCGGGTTGGAGATGAGCACGCCGAACCGCTCTTCCGAAGAAAATTTCCGCATATCGGCGCAGACAAAGGTAATATGCTCCCCCACGCCCGCCCGCTTTGCATGGTAGCGGGCGGCGGAGACGGCTTCTTCCGAAATGTCCGAGGCAAAGAGGGAAAGTTTGGTATGTCTGTCGCGCACGTCCTCCGCCTCTTGCCTGACTTGAGGCAGAACGTTCGGCGCGCACTTCCATTTTTCGAAGTCGAACCCGCGGCGGGCGTTGGGCGCGATGTTGAGCGCATAGAGCGCCGCTTCGACGGGAATGGTGCCGCTCCCGCAGAAGAGGTCGGCAAAGGGCTTTCCCGCGCGGTAGATACTGCTTTCGATCATGGCGGCGGCGATCGTCTCTTTGAGGGGAGCTTCATAGGCAAGGGTGCGGTAGCCCCGCTTATGCAGTCCTTCGCCCGAAGTATCGAGGGTGAAGGTCGCTCTGTCGCGGAACAGGGAAACGCCTACGACCGTCCGCTCTCCCCTCTCGTCGAGCGAACGCACGCCGAGCTTCTCTTTCAGACGGTCGACGACGGCTTTTTTGACCACTCCGCCCGCCGCTTTGACCGCGCCGAGCTTGCTTTGGAAGCTCTTGCCGTCCATGCGAATGAGGGAATGCGCGGAGAGAAATTCTTCCCACGGAAGGGAGAACGCGGCGTCGTACAGCTCTTCGAAGGTGGAAACGGGAACTTCGCCGAGTTTGATGAGCACCCGCTCGCCCGAGCGCAGAAAGACGTTGAGCCGCGCGACGTCGAAAAAACTCCCCGCAAGGGAAATTCTTCCGTTGATTGCGGGGCAGTCTCCATAGCCGAGAGAATTCAGTTGCCGTTTGACGGAGGCTTCTACCCCCGCCGCACAGGGAATGAGCAGGTCCACTTTTACTCCTCTGTCTCGTCCACCGTCTCGGGTTTTTCGGGTTCGGGAATGTATGGCTGTATGGGAGAGGTGACGGGCGTCAAGTCGTACTTGTCGTCGACGTCGCCGAGGAGCTCCTCGATCATATCTTCGCGGGTGATGAGCCCGAGCGTATTCCCCTCCGAGCCGACCATCACCATGTGTTCGCGCATATTCTGCATCCGCTTCATGAGCACGGAGAGCTTCTCGTCCGTCGTCGTCCACGAGACGGGGCGCACGATGTTTTCGAAATTCGTCCTGCCCGCGAGCATATTCTCGTAGAAGTCGGCGCGGTACAGAATGCCGATGATGTTCTGCTTCGTCCCCTTATAGACGGGAATGCGCGAAAAGTTCGTTTCGCGGAAAAGGCGGAGCAGAAGGCGGCTGTCGTCCCTGATCTCGACGGCGACCACGCGGTCGAGGGGGATCATGCAGGAGCCGACGTGCAATTCGTCGTAGCGCAAGGTCTTTTCGATGAGGTCGTGCTCGGTCTCGTTGAGAACGCCCTCTTTCTTGACGTCGGTGACGATCATTTTGAACTCTTCCTCGGTGTATTTGGGCTTCTTTTTGTTGAGCCCGAAAACAAGGAAGATGAATTTTTTCCACCATCCGAATATCCAGTTGAGGGGCAGACAGACGAGGGAAAAGACGTAGAGCGGATAGGCGACCGCGCAGGCGAATTTTTCGGGCGATTCCTTTGCGAGCGTCTTGGGCGTGACTTCGCCGAAAATGAGCACGATCACCGTTAAAACGACGGTCGAGATCGTAGGTCCGAGCTCTTCGCCGAGCGCTGCCGTAAAGAGAACGGTCGCGATCGAAGCCGCGGCGATATTCACGATGTTGTTGCCGATGAGCAGCGTCGTTAAAACATTGTTGTAATTTTCGCTCATTTTGAGAGCGAGCCGCGCAGAACGCTTTTTGAGCGCATAGCGGCGCATACGAACGGTGGAAAAACTTGTGTAAGCTGTCTCCGTCGCGCTGAAAAAGCCCGAAAGAATGAGCAGCACGACGAGTGCAATGACGAGTGCGAGCGTAATGCCCGTGAAAGGACTACTTGCGAGCAGCGCACTTGGGGGCAATCCCGCAGATGGGTCTGCGTCCATGAAAGAACAAATCTCCTTTTTGCGTGCGGTATTTTGCACGTCTGATTATTATTATACACGTTTTAGGGCGTGTTTACAAGCATTTTTCGGAAAAATATGCCAAATCCTGCCTATGAGCGAGAGGTTACCGTCCTCAAAGGCTCTCGGCGAGCTCCTTTGCGTTCGCCTGCGCGAGCAAAAGCCGCTTTTCCGCTTCGGCGGGAGGCTGGGTATCCATTCCCCATGCGGAGACGACGTCAAGCGCGCCGATGCCGAAGAATTTGCAAATCGCTTTGAGGTAGGGCGTCGCCTGTTCCATTTCGCTCCCGTCGGGGATCTCCATGCCGCGGGTCGTGAGAAAGATCATGCGCTCCGCCCTGCACTTCGTAGTTCCCCGCTTGGTCGCAAGAGAAGGTAATGCCCGCGATCGAGACGTTTTCGATGTATGTTTTGAGGCGGGCGGGAATGCCCATGTCCCAGAACGGCGAGGCGACGAGCACAACGTCGGCTTCCGCGAGTTGTTTGGCATAGCCGAAGAGCGGATCGCCGAGCTTTCCCCCGTCCAAGAGCTTTTCGCGCGCAAAATAACGCGCCCTGTCGAGGGGGTAGATCTCCGCCGTGCCGAGGTCGACCCGTTCGATCGCATATCCTTCGGGAAGGGCGGATAAAAAAGCTTCGGCAAGTTTTTTCGTCCGCGAAACATCCCCGCGGATACAGCAATCGACAAACAGCAGTTTCTTCATATGATTTCTCCCATAGTTTCAATTCGTCATGTTGAGCGGTGCAGATAATCATGGACGGAATACGCCGCGACAAGCCCTTCGCCCGCGGCTTTGACGTATTGGTAAGGTCTGCCCGTCACGTCCCCCGCCGCAAACAGTCCCGCAAGGTTGGTGGACATATCCCGCGCGACCTTGACGTGCCCGTCTTCGGTCAAGAGCCCGCCCACGAGCACCGAGGGCGGCGCGGAATTTTTCAAAAAGAACACGCCGTCCGCTTCGAGCCGCTTTCCGCCCTTCGTCAAAACGCCCGAAACGCGCCCCTCGCCCGCGATCTGAGCGACCGCGTCCTCCGAGGCTTCGATGTTCTCCGCGCGGAAACGGGCGCCGCGGTACTTGCAAAGGACATACACCTTTTTTGCGATGCCCGCAAGGTATTCCGCCTCGTCCTCGTAATTTTCCGAGGAGAGTTCGCAGACGATCGTCCTGTTTTTATAGAGGGAACCGTCGCACACGGCGCAATAGCTCACTCCCCGCCCGAGAAAGTCGGAAGCGCCTTTTACCGTCTCCGTCTCCACCCCCGTTGCGAGAATGACCGAGCGGGCGGAAAAAACAGTTTTCCCGCTCGTGAGCAAAAAACCGCCCTTTTCGGCATACACGCCGTCTATTTTCGCCTTTGTGAAGGGAATTTCTTCTGCCGCGCGTTGTTTTTCCAAGAGCGCCGCGAGCTCCTCGCCGCTCCCCATAAAGGAGGGAAAGTTCTTTACCCGCTCCGCTTTGAGCAGTTTCTCGCCGAAGGGCTCCGTTCCGACCCAAAGAAAATTCTTTTTGAAGTTTTTGAGCGCAAGCGCCGCCGTGTAGCCCGCGATCCCGCCGCCGATCACCGCCGCGTCGAATCTCTCGTTTTCCATGCTCTCAGTATATCATATTCCCGAAATTTTTGTCAAGCGCAAACGCCGCCGCGGGCAATGCCCGCGGCGGCGTTTGCGTTCCGTTACTTGATGAATTTTCCGTAGACCTCCGAGGTCGGCGTGAAGGACGCGAACGTCCCGGGATACTTCTTGATGATGCGCTGGATCTCGGCGATGTGCCGCTTGCGGATAATGCAGACAAGAACCTTGTGTTCGGAATGGGAGTACATTCCGACGCCCGGCATCTCCGTAACGCCGTGGTGCGTCCGCCGCATGATCTCGTCGGCGATCTCGTCCGCCTGATTGGTGACGATCTCGAAGCGGTACGCGACCTTGTAGCCTTGCAGAATGAGGTCGCACACCTTGCTCGTGACAAACAGGGAGACGAGCGCAAGGAGCACGGGCGTGAGCTTGCTCGTAAAGGGCGCGTTCCAAGGATAGTAGACGAAGAAGGAGACGAACACGACGCAGGCGTCGAAGGCGGACGTCATCCAGCTCACGCTCAAAAACCGCCACTTTTTATTGACGAGAGAGGCGAGAATGCTCGTTCCGCCCGACGTCCCGCAGCTCTTTATCATCACCGCAAGCGCCGCGCCGAGGAAAATCCCGCCCGCGATCGCGCCGAGCAAGCCATAGCTGATCGTCTGTTCGCCGTCGGGGCTCACAAATTTGAGATAGTCGAAGTGCGGAATATAATCGAACACGATCAACAGCCCCGACGTCAACAACATCGAGAGCGTAGAGATGATCGCCTCGCGCTTCCCCAAAAAGAAAAACGCCACAAAAAAGAGCGGCACGTTGATCATCAAGAGGAACCAGCCCGAGTTCAAGTGCGTTACATATTCGAGCAACACCGCAATGCCGTTCGTCCCGCCGGGCGCAAATTTGTTGGGCGAAACGAAAATATAGATGCCGAGCGCGCGCAGAATGCCCGAGAGCAGAATGGGCAAGACTGCCGAAAGGCAGACCGCCCCGATTTTTTTGAAAACAGCTTTCGTACGCAACTCCCCCTTTTTTCGGAAAAAGCCGTTTTATTGTACCACATCGGCAGAAAAACCGCAACAAATTTTATTGCCCGTTTCCGTCCTCATCGTCCTTTCGTTTGATAAAACGGCGCCAAAAGCCCCCTTTGCGCCCCTCTTCTTTCTCTTCGGAAGGCTGCTCTTCCGCAACGTCCCTTTCCCGTGCGGAAGCTTTCTCCTTCTCCGTGTCCTTTTCTTTCTCCTCTTTTTTGCGCTCCGCGCGGAGCTCGGCTTTCTCTTCCTTTCTCTCCTGCCGCAAAACGAGCGCACGGTGCAGAAGCGCAACAAGTTCGGCGGCGGCGTTCACGCAACAAAGGATGCCGAGCAGAAGATTGAGCACGTCTGCGCGCAAGGGCGGCAGACAGAATAAAACGACGCAAAAGATCGCGAGCAGAATGCTCCCCGCCATGGAGATCTGCCAAAGGCGGTTTTCCTTTCTTTTGGCGAGCAAGGCATAGAGAAATCCGAGCACGGCGCGCAGAAGCACGAGCGCGGTCAGCGCATAGCGGAGCGCGGACGACGCCTCTTCGGGTTGCACGAAGAGCCAGACGGAAAACGCGATGAGCCCGACGCCGATCACGATCTGCGGGATTCCGATCTTCCCCGTAAAGGCGGTCGCGATCAGAACAAGGGCGGCGGCGATCAAGAGCACGCCGACGATCAGCCCCAACACCCGCAACGATTCGGGCGGAACGGCAAACAGCACCGCGGCGATCGCAACAAGGAGCAGAACGGGAACGGGCATGCCCCAACGGAAGAGCGAAGCGATCTTTCGGCGGGCAGAATTATCCTTTTTCGCCTTTGGGCTCTTTTTGTCCTTCATATCTTTCCTTACATCAAAGAGCGATAGAGCGCAACAATGTCCTCATAAGAGGGATCTTTGGGATTCCCGGGGCGGCATGCGTCCGCCATGGCGCTTTCGGCGAGGAAGGAAATGTCCTCTTCCTTGACGATGTCCTTCAAATTTTGCGGAATCCCGACGTCTCTCGAAAGGGCGGCGACGGCTTCCACCGCCGCGGCACGGTACTCCTCGCAGGACATATTCTCCGTGCCCGCAACGCCCATTGCCTTTGCGATGTCGCGGTATTTCTCCCCCGTCGCCTCGGCGTTATATGCCATGACGGTGGGCAGAAGAATGGCGTTTGCAACGCCGTGGGGAGTATCGTAGACCGCCCCGAGTGCATGCGCCATGCTGTGCACGATCCCGAGCCCGACGTTGGAGAAGCCCATTCCCGCAATGTATTGCCCGAGCGCCATGCCCTCTCTCCCCTCTTTTTCGCCCCTGACGGCGGCGCGGAGAGATTTCGAAATGATCTCGATCGCTTTCAGATGGAACATGTCCGTCATTTCCCATGCGGCTTTGGTGATATAGCCCTCGATGGCGTGGGTGAGCGCGTCCATGCCCGTCGCGGCAGTCA